>CALBST010000251.1 GCA_937967425.1 uncultured Caulobacteraceae bacterium | reverse complement strand
CCCTTCGGACGAAACATCGCGGCAAGGCCCGAGCGCGCCCAGAACGCCGCCTGATCCATGCCCGGCCGATCGGCGTCGGGGCCTTCGAGGCCATAGCCGGTAAGCGTTGTATAAATGAGGTTCGGACAGCGCTTCAGCACGGTGTCTGGATCGAGCCCTGCGCGCGCCAAACCGCCGGGGCGGACGTTGGTGAGAAAGACATCGGCGCCGTCGAGCAATCTCAGAAGTGCATCGCGGCCGGCGGGCTTCGAGGTGTCGAGGATCACGCCGCGTTTGCCGCGATTGTCCATGTCGAAGACCGGGTTCATCTGCTCCTCGACGCCGAGTGAAGAGAAGAACATCCGGATCGGATCGCCGCCGGGCGGTTCGACCTTGATCACATCGGCGCCCCAGTCAGCCATGATGCCGCCAGCGCCGGGGGCGGCCACATAGGTGGCCATCTCGATGATCTTCAGTCCTTCGAGCATGAGCCGTTTCCCTCCCGCAATGTCCGCAATCAAGGCTTCGTTAAGGGACGCCCGCGAGGCTGGGCCTAACGGGTGCGGCGGGAGTCGCCGCCCGCCTTGGAGCGTAAGCGCCATATGTCGATCGTAACGATGCGCGCCAATCTCACCGATAGCGACATCCGGTCTCTGATCAAGGGGCCGAGTGAGGATGAGCGCGCGCACGCGGCGCACAAGATTTGCCGCTGCATTGAAGAGGCAGAGCTTTCCCCAGAGGAACGCGCGCACGCCAACAGCATTATCGCCATCATGGCGCAAGACGCGGCGGTGCTCGTGCGCCGCGCGCTGGCGATTGCGCTCAAGAATTCACCGAAGCTGCCGCGCGAGATCGCCAACAAGCTTTCGCGCGACGTGGACTCGATTGCGCTGCCGGTGATCATGAATTCGCCGTCCCTGACGGACGAGGACTTGGTTCAGATCATTCGCGCGTGCCCGCCCAATAAGCAGGTAGCTGTGGCGAGCCGCGAGAACATCAGCACAACCGTAACGGGCGCGATCTCGGCTTACGCCGTGTCGGAAGCCGTCGAACGCGCTTTGGCGAACGACAATGCGCTGTTCGATGAGGAAGGGCTCGAGACGGCTCTTACCCGCTTTGCAGGGTTATCGTCGATCACGACGGCGATGGTCTATCGCGAGCAGTTGCCGGTGGGCGTTACTGAAAAGCTCGTGTCGATGGTGACGGGTGAGCTGTTCGATCATTTGGTCAACAACCACGAACTGCCGCCGCAAATTGCCATCGACCTCGCCATGGGCGCGCGCGAGCGGGCGACGCTGGACATCGTCGAGCAAGCGGGCCGTCAGCGCGATTTACCGAAGTTCGTGCAGCAGTTGAACCTGAATGGCCGCCTGACGCCGTCGCTGATCATGCGCGGGTTATGTTTGGGGCAGATCGATTTCGTCGAATACGCCATGGCGGAGCTCGGCGGCATCGCGCATCAGCGCATGTGGCTCTTGATGCACGATAGCGGGCCACTTGGCCTGAAGGCGGCGTTCGACCGCGCTGGTTTGCCGCCGCGCCTGTTTCCGTCTTTCCGCGCCGCGATTGAGGTCTATCACTCGATCGACCGCGAGGGCATCGCGCGCGATCGCATCACATTCCGCAAGCGTATGCTCGAGCGTACGCTGACGCTGTTCCAATCGGTGCCTAAAGACGATCTCGACTATCTGCTTGAGAAGCTCGATGCGTCCGGCCTGCAGGCCGAGCGCGTCGCGATTTAGCGTAAGCCGGCTTCAGCGAAAGCGCCGCCGCCGCGATCAAAGCCGGCTATGGCCAGCGTGCGCGCGTGCGACGCCGTGAGCACTGTTTCCGCCGTGACGACGAGCCCTGCGCCTTTGGCGGCGAGCAGGCGCCGGCCAAGCGGTGAGCGGTCGCCATCCTCGATGGCCAGGAACGGATCGGGCAAGGCCGGGGCCTGCACGACGAGTTCGCAATAGAGATTGCGGGCGCGGGCGCCGAACGGCAGCGGGCACGCCGGATCGCCGCGCAGCACCACGTTCCAGCCGCGGGCGCGCAGATCTTCAGCCAGGGCCGGGCCCGCGGTGACGAGTTCACGCTCATTAAGCTGGAAGTTGAAGTTGCGCCGGGTGCAGCCGGCTTCGATGGCCGCTTCGCTCAGCATGTCAGCTTCGAGCCCATTCTGGACCTCGGCGGGTACTGCGAGCGTGAGCGCCGCATGTGCGCCGCGTTCGAGCCACGCCATGCGCGCGCCGCGTACGAGGCGGGCCAGATTTGAGTAAGCAAAGGCGTCCTCAGCCTCGCCCAGCGGGCGCACGACGCCTGCCGCAAGCGCACCCACGCGCAGATCAACGCGCGCGCCAATCGCGAAGGCAAGCGGCTCAGCCTGCGGCCGCGGACGGAACGGGATCACGTTCATGGAAGGTGCGCTTATCGCACGCGCACGGTTAAGGTCAGGCGGACGAAGACGGTAAAGCAGCGTTCAGATTTCAGCGCGGCGCGACGCCGAGTTCCGCCACACCCGTTTCCAAAGCCTGAAGGACGGCCCGTCCGACCGGATGATCGGTTGAGCGGATGCCATCGCGAACGGAGGCGCGAAGCGCATCGATATGTGCGCGGGCGAGCGCCGGGTCGCGCTGAGCTAAAGCCTTACCGGCGTCGGTTTCGATGAGGCGGCAAAGCGAGGCGGCGATCTGGGTGGACAGCACCGAGCCGTAGGTCGCACCGAGTCCTTTCAGATCGTGCGCAATGGCGTACACGTCTTCCTGTGCGAGCGGCGTCCAGCGCGCCTGGTCGGCGCGCACGCGCGCGGCTTGCAGGCGCTCAATGTCGGCGTCGAGCCAGACCTGCAATTCGTCGCCCATGGCTTCAAGTGCTTGGTCCGCGCGCGCGACGGCCCCAGCGTCGAAAATGGGCTTCTTCAATTCGATCGTACGCAAACCCTGCTCGCGCGGGTTGATCATTTCCGCTTTGGCCATCGGCTGCGCTCCAGCGGCCCGCCGCGCAAGCAGTGAGGTCGTTGGGTTTAGGCAACGAGAAGCGCGCGGGTGGGTCATCAGCGCTAGCTGACCCGCGCTTCATGAACAGAGGGTTGATGTCGCCGGTCAGACTTCGAATTGTTCGCGGACAATGCGTTCGTCCAGCGCGTGGCCAGGGTCGAACAGGAGTGTGAGCGCGGTAGCAGCGTCTTCTCGGATCTCCACGGCGGTGACGTCGCGCGTTTCGACGTTGTCTGCGGTGGCGCCCACGGGGCGGCGATCGGCTTCCAAGACTTCAACGCGAACCACCGCGCGATGCGGCAACAGCGCGCCGCGCCAGCGTCTGGGCCTGAAGGCGCTGATCGGCGTCAGCGCCAGCAGCCGCGAGTTGATCGGCAGGATGGGGCCATGGGCGGAAAAATTGTAGGCGGTCGAGCCGGCGGGCGTCGCGACCAGCACGCCGTCGCAGGAGAGCTCCGGTAGCCGCTCCGCGCCATCGATGCAGATGCGGAGCTTGGCTGTTTGGCCCGATTGGCGGAACAACGAGACTTCGTTGAAGGCGCGCTCCTCGACGATCCCCGCCGCCGTTTCGCACTTGGCGACCAGCGGGCGCACGCGGATCGGCTCGGCCTTCTGGACCCGCTCGGGCAGATCGGTTTCGCCGAACTCATTCATCAGAAAGCCTACGGTGCCGCGGTGCATGCCATAGACCGGCTTCTTGTCCTTGAGACGCCGGCGGAGGGTGTCGAGCATGTGGCCGTCGCCGCCGAGCGCGACGATCACGTCAGCGTCCTCGCCGGCTTCCCCATAGGTATGCCGAAGCCGCCGCAAGGCCTCTTGCGCCTCGGGACGGGCGCTGGCTGTGAACGAGAGCTTCATGGGGAGGTCGGATGCTCTTTGCTTATCGCCCGGTCGGGCCTAGAGTTTTACTAACACAGTCAGGAACGGAGCGCGACCAATGGCCGATGACGCCGGAACATCATTGAAGGGCCGGGTGAGCGCGGAGGAATGGCAGGCGCGTGTTGATTGCGCTGCCTTGTACCGCCTGGTCGCGCTTTACGGCTGGGACGACATGATCTTCACCCACATTTCGATGCGCGTGCCGGGCCCCGAGCATCACTTCCTGATCAACCCCTACGGGATGTTCTTCGAAGAGATCACCGCCTCGTCGCTGGTGAAGGTCGATCTCGACGGCAACATCGTCGCGCCGACGCCGTACTACATTAATCCGGCAGGCTTCACGATTCATTCCGCCATTCACGCTGCGCGCGAAGACGCACTCTGCGTGATCCATCTTCACACGGACGCAGGTGTCGGTGTTTCAGCGCAGAAGGAAGGCCTTTTGCCGCTAACGCAAAACGCGCTGCTGATCATCCCGAACATCGCCTATCACGGCTACGAAGGTGTCGCGCTCAATCTCGATGAGCGCGAGCGGCTGGTGAAGGACATCGGCGATAAGAATCTGATGCTGCTGCGCAATCACGGCACGCTGGCTGTCGGTTCATCAGCGGCGGCGGCTTTCGTTGGCATATTCTTCTTGGAACGCGCGTGCGCCCAGCAGGTCGCAGCCTTGAGTGCGGGCCGCGAGAATGTGTTGATTGCGCCAGAAGCAGCGCAAGAGGAAACGCGCAATGGTCCGGCGAAGGCCATGAGCGGGGTATCGGGGCTGGCGTGGCCGGGGCTGAAAAGAAAATTGGATCGCGAGCTGCCGGGCTACGACTCCTAGGCATCATCGCAGCACTATCTCCCGCACCGGCTGCGGCCGGCGCCTGGGTCGCGCCTGAGGGAGGCCAGTGGATCAACACCACCGTGCTCGGTCAGCGCGAGGACGAGACCTTCTTTAGCGAGGGCTCCATCTACTACGAAGCGCCGGTGCGGCCGGACACATCGGTCGTGTTCGCCCCGTGGGTCGAGAGCAATCACCAGGTAATGGAAGGCTGGCGCGCCGAGGCGACGCTCGGCGCCAAACACGCATTTTATCGGACGGAAGAAAACGTGCTCGCCATTCAAGCGGGTGCGTTGTGGGTGTCCAATCCGGACGAGGGCTGTGACGAGGGCGGCGCCGAGGTGCGGTTTCTTGGCGGCCGTACGGTCGCCGAAGGCCGGGGGTTCTTTAACGCCGAGATTGCCGCCAGAGCCTTGAACGGTGGGTGTGAGGGAGGCCGGGTCGACCTCACGGTCGGTTACCGGCCAGGCCAAAACTGGCTTGCGATGGGGCAGGTGTTCCTCGATTCCCCGGTCGAGGGTGATGATGCCCTGAAGGCTCAGATTACCGTGGTGCGGTTCGGTCGCAGCGGCCGGGGCATCCAGGTCGGCCTGCGGGCGCGTATAGATGGGGGCGAGCCCGAACCTGCCGTTGTGGTAGGCCTTTGGGGGCGGCCCCGTGATTGATCGCGAGTGATGTGGACTTTCGACACAACTGGTCACACATCAGCAAAACTTGGCGTGTAGGAACCGTTACAGAATGTTGGTGGGGCTCTTCAGGCGATTTGGCTTTGCGGCGGTTGTCGTCGTCGGCCTTGCGCTGATGCTCGTTGTGGTGGTCGGCAAGTCGGCGACCGACGCGGTATTCGGCGGAGATGGCGGCGCGGCGACGGCTGCGCCTGGGCCTGGCGGCGGCCGCGGCGGCCCCGGTAGTGCGCCGACAGTTATCGCCGTCAGCGCGGCCATGCACACGTTTACGGATGGCCTCCAGGCGATCGGCACCGCGCAGGCGCGTGAGAGCATCGTGCTGACGCCGAAAGTCGCCGACACCATCCGCCGTATCCGCTTCGAGAGCGGCGATCGCGTGAGCGCCGGTCAAGTGCTCGTCGAGATGTCGAGCGTCGAGCAAGCGGCTGATCTCGCCGAAGCGCGCGCTGCCAACCAGGCCGCGCAAGAAGATCTGCGCCGCACCCAAGAATTGTTCGATCGCGGTTTCGCCTCTCAGGCACGCCTCGACACGGTGCAGGCGGCGGCAGAGGCTGCGGCGGCGCGCCTCAACGCGGGCGGCTCCCGCATCGCCGACCGCACCATTCGCGCGCCATTCGCCGGCGTTGTCGGCTTGCGGCTCGCAAGCCCAGGCCAATATATGCGCCCCGGAGATCAGATAGGCACGCTCGACGACACCTCCGAGATCAAACTCGATTTCACGATCACCGAGACGCAGATCGCGCGCGTGACTGAGGGGGTCGAATTGGTGGCGCGTACCGCCGCGTACCCCGACCGCACATTCGCGGGTACGATCGCCAACGTCGATAGCCGCGTTGATCCTGGCACGCGCACCGTTCGTGTCCGCGCCATCCTGCCCAACTCTGACGGAACGTTGCGGCCGGGCATGCTGATGACGGTCGACGTGCGCTCAAACCCGCGTGAAGCGTTGGCCATTCCCGAAATCGCAATCCTCGATCAGATCGACGGCGCCTATGTGTATCGGGTCGTCACCAATGAAGGAACGCAATCGGTTGAGCTTGTCCGCATCCGAACAGGTCAACGCTCTGGCGGTATGGCGGAGGTGCTGGAAGGCTTGAACGCCGGCGATCAGGTGATCACTGAAGGCGTTCAGAGCGTGCGGCCCGGGCAGCCCGTTCAGCTTGGAGCATCGCAACCACCCGCCGCCGCAGAGGGGGCGACGCTCCCGCTGCGTCCGCGCGGCAGGTAAGCGTCTACGATGACGTTGTCGGATCTCTCCGTTCGCCGCCCAGTGCTGGCGACGGTGTTCTCGCTGATCATCATTGTTTTCGGCCTGATCTCGTTCACACGCTTACCACTGCGAGAATTGCCGGATGTCGATCGCCCGGTCGTCTCGGTGAACGCGACGTATCCGGGTGCGTCCGCGCAGGTGGTTGAAAACCAGATCACGCGGATCATTGAAGGTCAGCTATCCGGCATCGACGGCATTGATACGATCAATGCGATCAGCCGTGACGGCCGCTCCTCAATCAACATCGAGTTCACACTCGATCGCGATCTCGAAGACGCCACCAATGACGTGCGCAACGCGGTGAGCCGCGCGCGCGGCCAGTTGCCGGCGGACATCGACGAGCCAACGATCCGAAAGGCCGACGCGGACGCCGACGCCATCATCTGGTTCAGTTTGCAATCGACGACGCTCGATCGCATGGCGCTGACCGATTATGCCGACCGCTACATCGTCGACCGGCTCGCCGTGCTCAATGGCGTCGCTAACGTGCAGATTGGCGGCGGGTTTCGCCGGGCCTTGCGCATCTGGCTAGACACCAACGCCATGGCCGCGCGCGGCATAACCGTGCAGGACGTCGAAAACGCGCTCCGCTCACAGAATATCGAACTCCCCGCCGGCTATGTGCAGAGCCAGGAGCGCGACTATCAGGTGCGTGTCGCACGCGCGTTCGAGACCCCTGAGCAGTTTCAACGCCTGCCGATCGCCGGACAAGGCGGACCGGAAACCGCGGTGGTTCGCCTAGGCGATATCGCGCGTGTCGAGATTGAACCGGAGGAACGCCGCAGCCTGTTCCGTGGCAACGGCGTCGAGCAGGTGGGTTTGGGCATCGTGCGCCAGTCACGCTCGAATGCGCTCGATGTCGGACGCGTGGTCAAGGCCGAGATCGAGCGTATCCGGCCTACGCTGCCCGAAGGCACCGATATCGTCGTTACCTATGATTCCACAGTGTTCATCGACCGCGCCATTCAGCGCGTAGGCCTCACACTGCTTGAAGCAACGACACTCGTCGTTCTCGTGATTTTCCT
The DNA here is from genome assembly GCA_937967425.1 of uncultured Caulobacteraceae bacterium. The sequence goes on along the minus strand of CALBST010000251.1, from coordinate 7,039 downwards.
TTTTTTGGGCTCGTGGCGCGCGGCCTTCATTCCTGCAGCCGTCATTCCCGTCTGCTTGATCGGCGCGTTTCTGATCCTGATGCTATTCGGGTTCTCAATTAACCTGCTGACGCTGATGGCGCTTGTGCTCGCGATCGGTCTGGTGGTCGATGATTCCATTGTCGTGCTCGAGAATGCGCAGCGGCGCGTTGATTCTCTAGGTGAGCCGCCCTTGGTCGCTGCGGAACGCGGCGCGCGGCAGGTGTTTTTCGCGATCGTGGCCACATCTGCGGTGTTGGTTGCAGTGTTCTTGCCGCTTCTGTTCGTTGGCGGCTATGTCGGCAGGCTTTTCGTCGAACTGGCGGTGACGATCGCGGGCGTGATCGTGATCTCGGCGTTCGCAGCGCTCTCTCTGTCGCCGATGATGTGCTCGAAGCTTATCAAGCCGGTGAAGACGAGCACGAGGCTCTCCCGTTTCATCGATGGCCTGCTTGATAGCATGCGCGCCTCCTATCGGGCATCGCTGCAGGCGGCGATGAATGCCAAGCCTTTAGTGTTCGCGGTGTTCGGCGGCGTCGTGCTTCTTGGCGGTTTTCTGTTCACGCAGTTGTCTTCCGAACTGACGCCGCCGGAAGATCGCGGAAACCTGATTGTCTTCGCGCAGGCGCCGGAAGGATCGGGCTTCGAATACACGAACCGGGTGATGACACAGGTCGAGTCCATTCTCATGAGTTACGTCGAGAGTGGCGAGGCGCAACGCATCATGGTCGTCGCGCCTGGCTTCGGCGATGCGGGCACCAACCGCTTCTCCTCGGGCATTGCGCGGGTGTTCCTGACCGATTGGGAACACCGTCACCGCAGCGGCGCGGAAATCGAAACGGAGCTAAACGCGCGCTTCGCCGAGATTCCCGGCGCAACGGTGCGCGCGCGGATGCAGAACCCATTCCAAGGCGGCGGCGGTGCGGATGGCGCTTCGATCGTCCTGCTGGGGTCCACTTACGAAGGGCTTGCGGTTGTCGCGGAACGCATCATGGAGCGGATGCGGCAGAGCCCGAACTTCCAGCGTCCCCGAATGAATTACCAGCCGACTTCACCACGCGTGCTGGTCGATATCGACCGCGAGCGCGCGGCTGCGTTAGGCGTGTCAGTACAGGCGATTGGGCGAACTCTGGAAGCCACGATGGGCGCGCGGCGGGTGAACACAATCACTGATCGTGGTGAAGAATATTATGTCTACTTGCAGGCGGAGCGAGACGAGCGCTCCGACATCGCCGACCTTGCCAATAAATACGTGCGCTCGGACCGAACTGGCGAGTTGGTGCCGTTGGCGACCTTGGTGAACCTCAACACGGTGGGCGATTCCGCCGAGCGGCGCCGCATGAACCGGCAAGCATCGATTACGATCTCGGCGTCGATCGGTGGCGATTACGCGATCGGCGATGCGCTCAATGAACTCGAGGCGATCGCGCGGACGGAAATAGCCAGTGAGCCCATCACGATCGACTACGCCGGGGCGGCGCGTCAGTACAAGCAATCGACAGGCGCCATAGCTTTTGCCTTCGGGTTCGCCCTGATCGTGGTGTTCCTCGTGCTCGCGGCGCAGTTCGAGAGCTTCGTGCACCCGCTGGTGATCATGCTGGCGGTGCCTTTGGCGCTTACAGGCGGGCTGTTCGGCTTGTTCTTGTTCGATGAGACATTGAATATCTACAGCCAGATCGGTCTCATCATCTTGATTGCACTCGCGGCTAAGAACGGCATTCTTATCGTCGAGTTCGCGAACCAGTTGCGAGATGAGGGGCGCACTATCCGGGACGCGATCATTGAAGCTTCAGATTTGCGCGTTCGTCCGGTGTTGATGACGTCGGTCGCCACTATTGTCGGCGCGATCCCGTTGATCGCGGGCCATGGCGCGGGTTCCGAAAGCCGCTTCACGATCGGGGTCGTGATCTTCTTCGGGCTGCTGGTTGCAACGCTGCTGACGCTATTCGTCGTGCCGGTCTTTTACGATCTCCTGGCGCGCTACACGAAGTCGCCGGACGCGACGGCGAAGGAGATCGAAGCCTACGATCACGATGACGCCATGGCGCGCCCGGCGGAATAGCTACTCCGCAGCTGCTTCAACCATGAGATACGCAATCAAGTCGCGGCGTTGCGTCTCATCGCGGACGCCAGCGAACGCCATGCGATTTCCAGGCAGGAAAGTCTGCGGATTCTGCAGCCAGTGATCGAGGTGATCAGCGTCCCACACAAAGGAGGCATCTCGCACGGCTTGCGAGTAGTTGAAGCCTTCCGCCGTTCCGATCTCGCGACCGAATACGCCATGTAGGTTTGGGCCGACCCGATGCGATCCGCCAGCTTGGATCACGTGGCACGATCTGCACTGCGCGAACACGCGCCGGCCGGCTTCGTAATTGGCTGTATTATAAGGTGCGGGCAGGGCGGCGATGGCGGCTTGCTGCGCGCTGGCGCTGGTTTCGCCGCCACCGGTTGCAGGCGTGTCGGAAACCGGCGTTTCCTGCGAACCGCAAGCTGAAAGTGTGAGCAAAGCGGCGATCAGCAGAATGCGCATGGAAGTTCCCCGGCGAATATGTTCGACTTTCGCGCCGCTTCTCGAAAATCCGCAACGGGGCGAAGCGCCTCATCCGCCACGGAAAGGGGGAAACCGCCGCAAAACAGCGCGTTAGTGGCGGTGCCGCCAGAGGGACTCGAACCCCCGACCCCCTGATTACAAATCAGGTGCTCTACCAGCTGAGCTATGGCGGCGCGCGGAGCGGGCTTTTGCCACTTTGCAAGCGTCCGGGAAAGCGGCGAGTTCGCCCTTATGTGGTTTGCCCGTGGCCTTAGAAATGGCTAATGCGAACCGCTGCCTATGTGGGGCGCCGCCGAACGCGGTGCGTGGCTGACTGTAAAAATCGGGGATTCGTATGAGCTTCTGGGACTCAGTTTTCCGCGCAATCTTTGGCACTCGCGGCAGCTCGCGCCCCACGTCTCCGCCGCCACCGCCGCCGCGCACGCCGCCTGCGCCGCCGCCACCACCGCGAACGCCACCTGCGCCCCCGCCGGCGACGCCTCCGGCGCCGCCCCCTGCAACACCGCCCGCGCCGCCCCCCGCGACACCACCCGAGCCGCCGGCGCCGCCGCCGGAGCCGCCGCCAGCGGGCCCGCCGCCTGGCTTCTCGCTTGATGCGCTTCGGGCGCAAGACGCGACACGCGTGCCAGACGCCGAGATCGGTGCGTTGGCGGAGCGGTTTGGGGCTGATGCCAATGTCGTCAAAGCGATCTTGCGCGTTGAAAGCGCGGGTCCCGGCTTCTCAGGCGGCAAGATCCTCATTTCATTCGAGCCGTTCTATTTCAGCGAGCTGACGGGCCATCGTTTCGATGCTTCGCATCCTACGATTTCGAGCAGCACCAGCCGCGCCCCCATCGCGGGCAACCAAACCGCGCGCTGGGCAAAGCTTGCGGAAGCCTACGCGCTCGATCCAGCCGCCGCGCTCGGGGCCACGAGTTGGGGCGTGTTTCAATTGCCGGGGCGCTACTTCGCGACCGCGGGCTACGCCAACGTCTTCGCATTCGTGGAGGACATGGCGAAGTCGGAAGCGCGCCAGCTGGCGGCGTTCGAGGCTTATGTCAGCCGCGCCGGACTCGCAGACGAACTACAACGCCGTGATTGGGCCGCGTTCGCGGGCGAATACGAAGGCGGGCCGAACGCCACGTCTTACGCAAATGCGCTCGCCGCCGCTTACGCTGCGCTGCCTCCGAGCGGCGATGATGGCTACATCGCTTCGCTGAAGGCGCAGAACAACGCAGCGCTCACGCGAGCGGACTTTGAAGCCGCTGCCGCACAACTCGGCTGCGAAGTCGAAGCGGTGCAGGCGGTGGTCGAAGTGGAGAGCGGGCGCCTAGGCGCCTTCGCGGCGGATGGCCGCCCGATCATCCTCTACGAGCCGCACATCTTCTCGCGCCGCACCAACCGCATGTACGACGCCAGCCACCCGACGATCTCGTACCCGACTTGGGATGCTTCCAAGTATCCGCGCACGCAGGAAGAACGTTGGAACCAGTTGAAGGCTGCGTACGCTCTTGATCCGCAAAACGCGATCGCGTCGGCGAGCTATGGTCTGTTCCAGATTATGGGCTTCAATCACGCGGCCTGCGGCTTCCCCGATCCGAAGTCGTTCGTGGCGGACATGTCCAAGAGCCAGGCGCAGCAGCTGAAGGCGTTCACCGCTTTTGTGCGCGCCAACAATCTGGCCGACGAACTGGTCCGCAAGGATTGGGAAGGGTTCGCGCGCGGCTATAACGGCTCAGGCCAAGTTGAGCGCTATGGCGGCTTGATGCGCGATGCGTACAACCGTCTGAAGGGCGTGGCGTAGCCGCGCCTTGCTGGCGTCAAGGAAGCGTCTTAGGTAGCGGGCTCCATGGCCCGCTACCTCATCACGTCCGCGCTTCCGTATATCAACGGCATCAAGCACCTCGGCAATTTGGCCGGTTCGATGCTGCCCGCGGATATCCATGCGCGCTTCCGGCGGCTGCAGGGCCACGAGGTGTTGTTCATCTGCGCAACCGATGAGCATGGCACGCCAGCTGAACTCGCCGCCGCCGAAGCGGGGCAGGACGTCGCCGCTTATTGCGCCGATCAATACAAAATCCAGAAAGACGCGTGCGACGGCTTCAAGCTTTCCTTCGATCACTTTGGCCGCTCGTCGAACCCGCCAAACCATAAGCTCACCCAGCATTTCTGCGAAGTGCTCGAGAAGAATGGGCTGATCGAGGAGCGCGTCTCGAAGCAGATCTACTCGATCGACGACAAGCGCTTTCTGCCGGATCGCTATGTTGAAGGCACATGCCCGAACTGCGGGTTCGAACGCGCGCGCGGTGATCAGTGCGACAATTGCGGGACACTGCTCGATCCGATCGAGCTCAAGAATCCGCGCTCGAAAATCTCCGGCTCAACCAATGTGGAGCCGCGCGACACGGCGCATCTCTTCTTGAAGCAACCCAAGATGCAGGATCGGATCCGCGCGTGGGTCGATAAGGCGACAGAGTGGCCGCCGCTGGCGCGTTCGATTGCCTACAAATGGCTCGATGAAGGGTTGATCGATCGTTCGATTACGCGAGACCTCTCGTGGGGCATTAAGGTCATGCAGGACGGCAAGCTGCGGCCGGGCTTTGAGAACAAGGTGTTCTACGTCTGGTTTGATGCGCCGATCGAATACATCGGCTCAACTGTCGAATGGGCGGAAGCCACCGGCAACGACTGGGAGCGTTGGTGGCGCGAAGATAAGGGCGCCAAGGACGTCACCTACATCCAGTTCATGGGCAAGGATAACGTTGCCTTCCATACGGTGAGCTTCCCGGTGACGATCATGGGCAGCGGAGAGCCGTGGAAGCTGGTTGATCGCTTGAAAGCGTTCAATTGGGTCACCTGGTACGGCGGTAAGTTCTCAACCTCCGAAAAGCGCGGTATCTTCATGGATCAGGCGCTTGAGATTTTGCCGAGCGATTACTGGCGCTGGTACCTGATGGCGAACGCGCCGGAGAGCTCCGACGCCGCGTTCACGCTTGAGCAGTTCCAGCAAACGATCAACGCCGATCTCGCGAACGTGTTTGGCAATTTCGTCAATCGCATCACGCGCTTCGCCGCCTCGAAGTTCGATAGCGCAGTGCCTGATGGCGGGGAGCCGGGCCCGAACGAGGAAAAGCTCTATAGCGAGTTCGCTGAGCGGCTCGCCGCGCTGACGCAATTCCATGAGCAGATGGAATATCGCAAGGCGGCGGCGGAGTTGCGCGCGATTTGGGTCGCCGGCAATGAGTACCTGCAAGCGGCGGCGCCCTGGACGGCGTTGAAGACCGATCGCGATGCGGCCGCCGTTGGCGTCCGCACCGGCCTGAACGCGTGCGCGCTCTTTGCGATCCTCGCGCAGCCCTTCATTCCCGACGCGGCAAAGGCGGTGCTCGACGCGATCGGCGTGCCGGAAGCAAATCGCATGTGGCCGAAGGCGGACGATAGAGGCGCCTGGGACGCGCTGCCGCGTGGCCACAAATTCACGCCGCCGGACGTGCTTTTCAAGAAAATCGAGGACGAGCAAGTCGTCGAGTGGGCCGCGCGGTTCGGCGGCGGCGGCGCGGCGTGATTGTCCGGCAACTAAAAGCGGGTGATCTCGCGGCGTATCGGGCGCTACATCGCTTCGGCATGGCGGAGTCACCGCAGGGTTTTGTCGATGTCGTCGAAACCGACGCGGCGCGATCCGACGAGGTGGTCGAGGCCATGCTCTCGCGCGGCGAAGGGTGGGGCGTGTTCTACGGCGAGCGGCTGCTCGGCAAGCTCACGATTGATGCGCTGCCGTACCCTTCGCTCGCCCATACGTTCTGGATTCACGCGGTTTATGTCCATCCGGACGCGCGAGGGATCGGCGCGAGCGTCAAACTGTTGCAAGCAGCTATCGATCACGCGCGCGGAAACGGCGCGCGTCGTGTGGCGCTTTGGGTCAACGGGGTAAATCCGCCAGCGCGTAAGCTTTATGAGCGTTTGGGCTTTCGGGAGACCGGGCGCATCCCCGGCGGCATCCAGGTCGCTGGAGAGTTTGTGGACGACGTCCTGATGACGCTTGAACTGGCTTGATCGGTCTGGACGGAACCCGGATGGGCGCCTAACAATCTGCGCCGGGCCCTGGGGAGGGCCGGGACAACGCGGAGGGGCGCTCATGGAATTCGTCGATCAAGCCATTGCCTACATGCGCGACGGCTTCGGCATCGTGAACGGCGATTGGCGCAATCTGGTGCTCGCCCTTATCGCCGCTATCTTCATGAGCAGCTGGAAGCAGTGGGCGCCGTTCGCGGTGCTCGCCGTGATTGCGCACGTCGCGATCGAACAGCTCGCGCCCGTGTTGGCGGGCGACGAAGCGTTCAGCTTGCCGCCGATCATGGAAACGGAATTTTGGATTCGCGCAGGCGTGCTGGCGCTTGGCTACATGATCACGATCGGCGTGTTCTTCCTGATCAAGAGCCTGATCTTTAGACGTTCCGCCGCGCACTAACGCGCGCGTTTGGCTTCATAGAG
>CALBST010000250.1 GCA_937967425.1 uncultured Caulobacteraceae bacterium | reverse complement strand
CAATGTTTCGAATGAAATCTGCGGAAGAGACACTAATGCGGCTGGGCATGTGATGCTCCGACTCAATTTACTCGAACTAATCTGACATCACAGACGCGTTCTACAACTATTCAGCGAAGTTCCATCCATAGATCACTTCTCTCTGACGCAAAATAAGCCTCAAAGGATATGCCTTCTTTATTCGGGTTTTGCGTAAAGTTCGAAGAATTCGCCTGCGTCATATGCCAACGGCTCTAGGCCATTATTCCCATCGTCTGAGCAGGAGCTATGACGGTGGGATTCGCGCTAAAGTTGTCGCGTGGGTTCAGGGCGTTTCGCCTACCCGCCTTCTATGCGCCGGCGTCGCGGCGCTTCAGCGATCGCAGCGGCGGCGCGGCTGTCGAGTTCGCGATTGTCGGCCCCGTGCTGTTTCTGCTGATGACCGGCATCTTCACATACGGCGGCTATTTCCTGACGGCGCATACGATTCAACAACTTGCGAACGACGCGGCCCGCGCTTCGATCGCTGGCCTCGATGATGAGGAGCGCCTGACGCTCGCCCGTGAGACCATGCTGGCGGGCATCGCCAACCAGAGCTTCATGCGCGGCGAGCTCTCGCGGCTAGAACTCAGACGCGAGGGCGCAACCATTTCGCTCGCGGTCACTTATGATGCGAGCGAGGACGTTTACTGGGCCTTTCAGACGCTCATCCCGGCGCCGCCATCCACCATCTCCCGTAATGCAACCATCCTGATGGGTGGCTTTTGATGCAACCGCTTCGCTTTTTCCGCGCTCGCGACGGTGGCGTATCCGTACTTACGGCGGTGAGCGGTGTCGTGCTTATCGGCTTCGTTGGCCTCGCTGTGGATGTCGGCAGTGTTTATCTCGAATCCCGGCGCCTGCAGGGCAGCGCCGATCTCGCCGCGCTCGCGGCGATGCAGAACCCGGCGCAAGCGGAAGCGCTCGCCGCCGCCACCGTCGCCGCCAACCGGTGGCCGCGCGACACCCAAATCAGTGTCGTGCGCGGAACGTATGCGCCGGATCGTTCCGTTCGGCCGGCTGAGCGCTTCCGTCCTGATCCGGCCCGCGCCAACGCGGTGCGCGTGGAGCTTACGACTTCGGCGCCGCTGTTCTTTGGCAGGCTGTTCGTGCCGTCGGGCCGCATGAACATCCGCCGCGAAGCCACTGCCGCGGAGACCCAGCTCGCGAGCTTTCAGATCGGCACGCGTCTGCTTTCCCTCCAAGGCGGCGTCGCCAACCAAGTGTTGAGTGGGCTAACCGGCAGCAGCGTCAGCCTCTCGGTTATGGACTACAACGCGCTGCTTCGCGCCAACGTCGACGTGCTGGACTATGTCGATGCGCTGCGAACGCGCCTCGATCTTGAAGCGGCAAGCTACGACGAGACGCTCGACGCCAACGCCGATGCGCCCGCGGCTCTCGAGGCGCTGGCGGACGTGGTTGCCGAGACAGATGAGCGCGCCGAACGCGCTCTGCGCGCGATGGCGCGCGCGTCCGAGCGCAATCGCCCGTTGCGCGGCCTCAGCAACGTCCTCGATCTCGGCCCCTATGGCGCACAGGATCACGCTACGCGCAGCGCCGACACCGCAATCCGCGTAGGCGCCATGGATTTAGCAACGGCCATTCTTCAAGTCGCGAACGGTCAGCGCCAGGTTCAGCTTGATCTCGGCGCCGGCGTGCCTGGCCTCGCGTCCACCACTGTGTGGCTTGCGATCGGCGAGCGGCCAAATAACTCGCCGTGGCTCACGGTAACCAATGACGAGTCTGTCGTTATCCGCAGCGCGCAAACACGGCTTTATATTGAAGCCAACGCCGGCGCCGGCACGCTCGCCAATGTGCGCATTCCGATTTTGTTGGAACTCGCGTCCGGCCAAGCGCGGTTGGAGGAAATCAATTGCGGCTGGGGCGGCAGAAACAATCGCGCCGTCACACTCGGTGTATCGCCCGGCATTGGATCTCTCATGCTAGGCGAGATCGATCACGCCCGGCTCAACAATTTCCGCACCGAGCTCCGCCCCTCGCCGGCGCAGCTCGTGCGCCTGGGCGTTGCGCGCGTCGAGGGGGAGGCGCGCATTGATGTTGGCGGGCAGCAATGGAGCAACGTCCGCTTCAACGATCGCGACATCGAGCGCGGCACGGTTAAGTCGGTGCAAACGCGAGACGCTGTCCGCGCCACGGTCTCGACACTGCTGGGTCAATCCAAGCTCACGGTGCGCGCCGCCGGCCTCGGCCTCAGCACAGGCGCGTTGACCTCAGCTGTGCAGGGCGTACTGACGGCAGCCGCCGCGCCGCTGGATAGTCTTCTCAATGGGTTGTCGGATCTCTTGGGTGTGCGCCTCGGAGAAGCCGACGTCCGCGTGAACGGCGTGCGCTGCGGCGGCGCTGCATTGGTGGCGTGATGTCGAGTGCAAAGACAAAACCCGCCGCGGCGTGCGCCGTTCGCATGCTTATGCCCTTCGGCATAGGCCGCTATCCGCCTCGCGCTCTAGCGCTTCGGCGCGCCGCACAATTTAGGCGGTCTTTAGAGACACCGGCGGCAAAACGCTCAGCGGCGACTGGGTGTGGTGATGCCGAACGGCGCGCGCCGCGCTGCATTGGTGGCGTGATGTCGAGTGCAAAGACAAAACCCGCCGCGGCGCGCGCCGTTCGCGCGTTGTCGGCAGCAAAGCTCGGCGGCAATTTGGGTGCGGTGATGTTGCGTTCTTTTCTCGGGTTGGCGTTCGTGGCGGCGCTGGCGCCGTGCGCGGCTTATGCCGGAACTGACACCGATAGTTTCGAAGTCACCGCCACGGTGTTGGCCTCGTGCGAAGTCAGCGCATCTGATCTTGCGTTCGGCAATTACGACCCGGTGAGCGCCGCGCACCTGGACGCTGACACGTCGCTTAGCGTTACCTGTACCAATGGCACCCCCTATTATGTGGCTTTGAGTCTTGGCGACGGCGCTGGCGCCACCATGGCGCAGCGGCGCATGACCAAGTCAGGCGACACCGCCACGCTGAACTACGTCCTCTACCAAGACGATCAACGCTCAGTGCTTTGGGGCGATACCGGCGCCGATCGCCTCTCGGGCACTGGCGACGGCACGCCAGACACAATCGACGTCTATGGCCGCGTTCCGATGCAACAGTCGGCGCCCGCGGGCGCTTACACTGACACCATCATCGTGACGGTGTCATGGTGATCGTTCGCGCGCTCCTCGTGGCCATGGTGTTCTTCATGGCCCAAGGCGTGGCGAACGCGCAAACGGGCGGCATCCGCGTCGCGCCGGTGCTGGTGAGTCTCAGTCCGGAGCGCGCCATCGGCTCGCTGCGCCTGCATAATGGGCGTGCAACATCCGTCTCCTTCGAAGTTGAAGCGTTCGTTTGGACACAAGTGGGTGGCGAAGATCGCCTCACGCCAACCAATGCGCTGATCGTCGCGCCAGGCGTGTTTGAGATTGCGCCGAACAGTGAGCAGACGCTCCGCCTGGGCGTCCGCGGGCCCAGTAGCAACAGCGAAGCCGCCTATCGCATTCTGCTCCGCGAATTGCCCGCCCCGCGCAGCGATGGCGTAGCGCTCGGCTTTGCGCTGGAGATGTCGCTTCCTGTGTTCGTCACGCCAAGCGGTGCGCGCCCCAATTTGACGACACACGCCGAAGGCCAACACCTCATCCTTACAAACACTGGCTCGAGCTTTGCGCAGATCGCGCTCCTGAACGGCGACCAACGCCTGGAAGCGCCGCGTTACCTGCTCGCAGGCTCATCCGCACCCATCGCACTTCCCGCGCCGGCGCGCGCCATCCGGCTGATCGAGGCGCATGCGGGCGGCCAACAAAGCGAACGCACGATCAATGTTGGCCAGTCGGCTCAGCACGCTTCTGTGCGCTAGCGCCGCCCTTGCCGCGGGGTCGGCTTACGCGCAGGACTCAGACGTTTTTGTGGTTCAGCTTCGTCTGCCCGCAAGAGCAATATCACTCGATGTCTTTGCCGCACGCACCAGCGATGGCGTGGCCGCCCCTGGAAGCGCGCTAGCGCAGATGGGCATAGCGGCGCCAGACTCGGACGACCTTGTGCCGCTCTCAAGCATTGAGGGCCTGAGCTACGAAGAGGCGCCGGGCGAGGGGGCCATCATCATCACCTGCACAATGGGGTGCTTCCAGCGTCAACATCTGAACTTGGCGTCTCGCGAAGCGCCAGCTCAAGTCACGTCGAACTCTTCGTCAGGTGGATATCTGAACTACGAGGCCGAGCTGCAATGGATTGAAGACGGCGGCGCGCACGCTTCGGGCATTGTTGAAGGCGCATTGTTCGGGCGCTGGGGTCTGATCGCCAGCTCGTGGCTCGGCCAGTCCGGCGACAACGCACGCCTTACGCGGCTTGAGACGAGCTGGACGATCGATCGTCCCCAGCACGGCATTCGCGCACGATTTGGCGATTCTGTGCTCATCGGCGCCACTGGCGCGCCCGTACGTTTCGGCGGCCTTCAGGTCGGCCGCTATTTCGGCCTCACGCCCTCGCTCATCACCTACCCCACGCCCGCGCTCACCGGCGAAGCCGAATCCGCCTCGACGGTCGAACTCTATGTCGATGGTGTGCTGCGCGCGCGCTCAAACGTGGAGGCAGGCCCATTCGTCATCGATCACGCGCCGGTTGTATCGGGCGCGGGCGAGGCAGAGCTCGTCGTCACCGATGTTCTCGGCCGGCAGCGCACGATCACCCGCCCCTTCTTTGTGAGCACGTCCATGCTTCGACGTGGTTTGAGCGATTGGTCCGCCGTGCTTGGCGTCCGGCGTCATGCTTATGGTCTTGAGAGCGGCCGATACGGCGACGCCCTTGCAGCCGTGCGCTTTCGGCATGGACTCACCGAGTCACTAACACTCGAGGGCGCCGTCGAAGCCGGCGGCAACGTCAGCACCTTTCAAGGCGGCCTCAGCGGCGCGAGCACACACTTCGGCCAAGCTCATATCTCACACGCCGTGAACCACGATGGCAGCTTCACATCGGCGGCATGGTATCACGACGGCCGCCTAGTCTCGTTCGGCGTTCAGGCCGAACGGCGTGACGGCAATTTCACCGCATTGGGTCAGCGCGGCGCCGACAGCTTCCGTCAATCCGCAGCCGGCAATCTTACTTTGGATCTGGGCGATCTCGGCGCAATGACGCTCACCGCCGCACAGATCGAGTTCGACGACGAGCCGCGCACGCGTACATTGACCTTGTCTTATGCGCCAGACTTTGCCGACGGCGCGATCTCGTTCCGCCTTATCCATACGGATCGCGATCAAAGCGAACTCGCAGCCGGCGTGAGTCTTAGTTTCTCACTGTCCGGCGATGTCTCCGCTTACGCCAGCGCCGAGCACGATCGTCGTGGCACGAGCTACAGGATGAGCGCGCACCGCGCCGCCGAGCACGATCGCTTCGGATGGCGGGCCCGCGCCGCTGTCGGCGCCACGGAGCGCGCCGAGGTGGCGGCGCTGGCGCGCAGCGCGCTCGGTGATACGATCGCGGAGGCAGGCGTTGCCAATGGCGTCGGCGGTGTTCGTGTACGCCATGCGGGAAGCGTCGGCTGGGTTCAGAACGTTGCGTTCGCAGGCCGGCGCATCGATGGCGGCTTCGTGCTCGTCGATAGCGGCGCGCCGAATGTTTCCGTAGCGCGCAATCGGCTCGACGCAGGCGAAACCGGCGCCGATGGCCGGCGCCTCGTGACCAACCTGCAGCCCTACCGCGTCAACACAATCAGTATCAACGCCGACGATCTCCCGCTGGATCGTGCGCCCGCCGTGCCCTTACAACACGTCAGTGTGGCGCAGGGCGCGGGCGCGCTCGTTCGCTTCACCGACGCCGAGGAACGTATCTCCGAGACGCGGATCATCTTCGCTGATGGCGGCGCGCCGCCACGTGGCGCGGTGCTGACACGCGCGCGCGATCAACGCCGCTTCCCGATCGGCAGCAACGGCCGCATCGTCATTCAGGGCGCACAAAGCGGAGATGTGCTCGCGCTCGGTGATTGTCTCGCCGCTGCGGATGACAATGCGCTTTCGGTGGGCCATCTCGTTCTGCGCTGCGGAGTAGAGTCATGATGCGTCTCCTGCTCGCTTGCATCGCATTCTACATGGCCCTCGCCGCAACGCCGGCGGATGCGCTTGTCTGCGGCATCTTTGGCTGTTCATGCAACGTGAGCGCAACGACGCTCGATTTCGAACAAATCAATCCACTCGGCGGCGCTCAAACCGCGGAGGGCGAAGTCAGTGTCGATTGCACCGGCTTGGCCGAACTTTTCCCGAGCATCCTGGTGCGCATGGAGGCCGGTCAGTACGGCACAATCGCTGCGCGGCGGATGCGGTCGGCGTCCGGCCAATATCTCGACTATAACATCTATACCACCAACCAATACGTCACCGTTTGGGGCAACGGCACGACGGGCGGCCAGCCGGTGAACGTCTCCGGCGGCCTGCTAGCGCTTGGTCATTGGACGGTGAGCCGCGCCTTTCACGGCGTTGTCTCGCCGACAACGGCGACGCAACCCGGTGTTTACACCGATACGGTCGTCGTCCGCATCGATTGGTAGCTCAGGACGCCGGCACGACCTCGATCGGCAGCCCGAGCCCTTCCAACTGCGGACGCACAACCGACGCATCGCCAACCACCACCCACACGAACCGCGACGGATCGATCACCGCGCGCGCAGCGGCGTCCATCTCAGCAGCACTCATCGCACGATAGCGCGAGGCGACGCTTTCCCAATAATTGTCCGGGCGGCGGTAGAGTTGGTTCGACCGTAGCGCACCGAGCACGGCGCCGGCGGTCTCAAACGAACCCGGCAGCTGGCGAATGTTGCCGTTGATCGTGCGCGTGTGCTCGGCCTCGGTGACGCCATTTGTCGAGTTGAACGCATTGATCTGCGAGATCAGTTCGCGGATCGAGTCGCCAGTGCGATCCGCCTGAACCGGCGCGTTGATGATGTACGGCACCTGATTTTCGCGCAGACTTGGCGCACCGCTCAGCCCGTATGACCAGCCACGGCGCTCACGGATTTCCGTGTTCGTGCGCGAGAGGAAGCCGTTGCTGAGCACTTCGATGGCGGCGTTGAGCGTCAGCGTGTCATCCGAACCGCGGATCGGCAACACCGACCCGGCATAGATCACCGATTGCGGCGATTGCGGCCGGTCAACGATCACGATGCGCGAACGGGCCTCGGGAATCGGCGTATCGAAATTCTTGCGGCCGACCGGCACGGCGGCGCCCCGCCAATTGCCGAAGCGCGCATTGAGCGCGCGCGTGATCTCGTTCAGCGGACGATCCGAAACCACAAACACACGCGCCGTTTCGGGACGGATCCAGGTTTGATGGAACGCAATCAGGTTGTCGCGCGTCAGCGGCGAGACAGAGCCTTCGCTGCCCAGCCCTGAAGCGGCGCGGCCGTAGGGATGATTGGCGCCGAACGCGAGCGATGGGAACGTGCGTTGCGCCAAGCCATTCGGCTGCGTGCCTTCGGTGGCGATCGCCGAGAGCTGCTGATTGCCCTCGCGCGTTACTTCGCTTTCCGCAAAGTCCGGGCGCTGAATCACGTCAGCGAACAGATCGAGCGAGAGGCCGAGATTGGCGCTCAGCGTCGTCAGCGTCAGCGCCGAGCGATCAAGCGTGCCGTTGGCGCCAATCGAAGCGCCAAGGCGCTCTTGTTGCTCGGCGATCTCCATGGCGTCGCGCCCGCCTGCGCCGGAGGTCATCGTCGAGAGCATCAGGCGCTGCGTGCCGAACGCGCCTTGGGGGTCAGCCGAAACGCCGGCGTCGAAATCGAACGCGACGTAGGTGATCGGCACTGCGGTGCGGCGTGCGTAAACAACTTCAATGCCATTGTTCAGGCGCGCACGTTGCACGTCTGGAAAATCGAGATCGGCGATCGTGCCGATGTCCGGCATTGGCTCACGCGGCGTCACCGTTGGCGGGCGATTGTCCGGCGGCGGGCGATTGGTGGCGCTCGCCTCCTGGTATGGCTCACGCGCGCCAGGATCGACACGCAACGCATACACTGGGCGCGTCAGCCAGCGCCCCATCGCCTCGCGCACTGCGGCGGGGGTGACATCGCCATAAGCACGCAGATTGCGCTCATAAAAGCTGGGGTCGCCTGTCATGATCGTGCTGTTGGCAAGCGCGACGGTCT
Organism: uncultured Caulobacteraceae bacterium; assembly: GCA_937967425.1. The sequence continues at coordinate 15,564 of CALBST010000250.1, read as the reverse complement.
TGCCGCCAAAGCCGCCCACCTGCTCGATCGCCAGCACACTGCCGAATACTTGCTGCGTCGCTACGCGCTGGATCTCATCCGCCGTCGGGCCAGTCGTGATATAATCGCCAACGATCTCATCGAGCCGCGCGGACACTGCAGCCGGATCGACACCGGGCTTCACGTCAACGGTGACGAAAAAGAAGCTGACGCGCTGGAACGGCAACAGGCTGGACGTAACCGAAACCGCGCTCTGTTCGTCGCGCACCAGGATGCGATCGAGGCGCGAACTATTTAACCCGCCGAGCACTTGCGCCGCGACATCAAGCTCCAGCGTATCTTCATGCGCCAAGCCGGGCACAACCCAGGTCCGATAAAGTCGCGTGTTTGCGACGCGATCGTGCATGGTGTCATCGATGCGCTGGCTCAGCGTCGGGACATCGGCGGCGGCGGGAATGTTGTCCGGCCCGCGCGGGATCTGGCCGAAATAACGCTCCATCAACGGCCGCGCTTCAGCGGCATTGATGTCGCCGGCCAGCACGATCACCGCGTTGTTCGGCCCGTAATTGTCACGGAACCATTGGCGCACATCTTCGAGCGACGCGTTATCCAGATCAGCCATCGAGCCGATCGTCGAGTGGCGATACGGGTGACCTTCGGGGAAGAGACGCTCAAGGATGCGATAGAACGTCATGCCATAAGGCTGGTTGTCGCCCTGGCGCTTTTCGTTCTGGACGATGCCACGCTGCGCATCGAGGCGCTCCTGCGTGAGCGCGCCGAGGATGTAGCCCATCCGCTCGCTCTCAATGTAGAGGCCGCGATCCAGCGCCGGTGTCGGCACAGTCTGGAAATAGTTGGTGCGGTCGAACCAAGTGGTGCCGTTCCAGTTAGTCGCGCCCATTTCGCGCAGCGGCTCGATCAGGTTCGGAATATGCTCGGTGCCGTTGAAGAGCATGATGTGCTCGAACAAGTGCGCGAAGCCGGTTTGCCCCTGCGGCTCATCCTTGGAGCCCACATTGTACCAGGCAGCGATGGCGACGATCGGCGCTTTGCGATCTTCGTGAACGAGAACCGTGAGTCCATTGTCGAGCGTGAACTGCTCGTACGGAATCTCCACGCCTTCGAGAAGTTCCGCGACCGTTGCAGGTTGCTCCCGGCTGGCCGTCGGCGTGCTCGATGTGGCGCAGCCGCTCAAGGCCGCCACGAACATCAACGCTCCCGCAAGCGCTCTCTTCATTCCCCGCTCCTTCGAACCCTAGCCGGGCAAGGCAGCGCACGCGCGTGTGCATGTCCAGCGTTTTCGCGGGTTGCTGCGACGAATGACGGGGATTGATCGGCTAGCGGCGGACCACTTCAGGTGCAATAGCAGGACCGCCGCCGAACGCGCGATAGGTCGCGATCGCGGCGCTCGCGGCCTGCTGTTCGGCGGTTATGCGGGTGAGGCTCGCATCGATCAGCTGTTGTTCCGAGCGCAAACGATCGGCAAGGCTTTGGATCCCTGCCTCAAACGCCGCGCGCGAACCACGCGCCGTCGTTTCCGCCGCCTCCTCCGCCGCGCGCGCGGAGTTGAGACGCAGCCTGCCTTGCTCCAGCGAGACCAGCGCGTTTGAAGCTTCCGCAATGGCTTGCGTCACGGTCTGGCGATACTGGATCAGCGATTGATCGAACTGCGCCGAGCGCTGGCGCGACACGGCGAAGCGTTGGCCCCAATCGAACAACGGCATCGAGATCAGCGGCGTGCCGGTCGCCAGCGTGACGCCGGCGCCGCTCGGATTGCCGATCAGCGCGTCCGTGACATTGATCGCGCCGGTGAGATTGAGGCGCGGCAGCAGGTCGGCACGCGCGGCGCCGAGCTGTGCGGCGGCGATAAGTGTTTGCGCCTCTGCGCGTGCTACGTCGGGACGCAGGCGCAACAGATCTGCCGGCGCCGCTGGCGCGGAAGCGAGCTCAAGATGGGGAACCGGCGCGTTTTCGGCCGCGAAGACGCTTTGCGTCGCCGCTTCCTCCGTGCCCGGCGCGCGGCCACGCAGCACAGAAAGTACGTTCTCCGCACGGCGTTCTTCAATGATTAGACCCGGCAGGCGCGCACGCGTGCTTTCCGCCAGACGCCGCGCGTCCGCCGCGTCAGCTTCGGATGCAAAGCCGGCGCTGGCGCTGGTTGCAAGAATGCGGGCGAGTTCGTCTGAAGTTTCGACAGACCGCTGCAGCGCCGCACGGCTCGCCTGCGCCGCGCGCAGATCGACATAGGCTTGCGCCACGTCGGCCGCGAGCGTCACGCGCGCGCCGCGCAAATCGGCCAAGGCGCTCTGCGTATTGGCGCGCGCGCCGACCGCTGTCGCGCCAATTGCAAACAGCGGCAGCTCCCAAGAGGCTTGCACGCCATACGCGCCGCTCATCGACTCGCGATCGACGCCGGCCGGTATCGGACCCTCGACAAAGCGCTGGTACTGGCCGCTGCCGGTTGCGGTCAGCTGCGGCAGGAACTGGGTGATGGTTGAATAAGACAGCGCCCGCGCCTCGCGGACACGGGACACGGCCAACTGGACGCTCGGCCCCTCCGAGAGCGCCTCAGCCACCAATTGATTCAGCGCCGGGTCGTTGAACCCCTGCCACCAATCGGTGACCGGAAGCTCCGCCCCTTGCGGCGCATCACGCCAAACCGAGGGCAGCGGCGGCGCTTCCGCCCGCTCGCTCGGCATGGTCACACACCCGGCCGCGGCCAGCGCGCCGGACAGCGCAACGGCCCGGAAGAGGTTTCCGACTGCGGCCATTCCCTCTTACTCCTCAGATACTTAGGCGGCTGACAACCATATTGGGCGAAGCTGTGCCCGGCGTTGGGATTTGGGATTTCAGCTTGACGCCGTCCAGGCTTAACATTTAAAGAACGAACATTCGTTTTATATGCGTTGCACAATCACGGCGCAAGCCGTTTCCGGCAACCTGTCACCTGGGGACCCCAATTGGCCCGTCTAGCCGATCCCGAACTCGCCGAGCGCCGGCGGCGTCAGATCATGGACGCGGCCATCGCCTGCTTCCGCCGCCGCGGGTTTCACCAGTCAACGATGGCGGAGATTTGCGCCGAAGCGAACGTCAGCGCCGGCGCGCTCTATCGCTATTTCTCCAGCAAGGCCGACATCATCGGCGCGATTGCCGAAGATAAGCGCGGCGAGAGCGACCAGGCCTTCCTGCGCGCCGCCGAAGAACAAGGCTTCGTGCCGGCGATGTGCCTCGCGGCGCGAAGCTTCTTCGACAAATTCGCCGAAGGCGACGGCGCACTGATCGCAGACATCTTTTCCGAAGCGATCCGCGATGACGCGGTGGCCGCGCCGCTGCGCGCGAGCGACGTGCAGAGTGTCAAGATTTTCACGAGCGCCGTGAGGGCAGCGCAACAACGCGGTGAAATCGACGCAACACTCGATCCGGAAATCGTCACCGACACCTTGTTTGCGGCGCTTGAAGGCATAGGTCTCAGGCGCGCATTCCGCCGCGACATCAATACCGAGGCCGCGGTCTCGCAATTTCGTGCGCTCGCGGAGCGCTATCTCGAGCCACGTACATGAATAAGCCCGAAAACCCCGAACTCTTCACCAAAGCTGAAGGCCTATTCAAACGCGCCAGAGACGCGGGCGGAAACGCGCTGCGCACCGCCCGCGACGCCGGCAAGCGCGTCTGGGAGCGCGCCACCGACGCCCCGGATGCGGACAAGCGCCGCAAGAAGATCCTGACACTGCTCGGGTTGGGCATCGCGGCCATCATCATCACGCTTGCGGTGCTGAGCCGCATCGGCGGCGACAATCACATCACAACGCCGCCGGCGACAGCCCAGGCCGTGAGCGTTGTGCCCGTCGAAGTGCGCACGTTCGAGACAGAGGTTTCGTTGAACGGCGAAGCGCGACCGGTGCGCGATATTCAGGTGACGGCGCAGGCCTCCGGCGTGCGCATTCTGCAGATCCTTGTCGACGAAGGCGATTTCGTGCGCCAAGGCCAAGCCATGGCGCGCCTCGATAACGCGCTGGCGACGGCGCAGATGCGCGCCGCGCAAGCCACCGTCGCCGAAGCAGAGTCTGCCGCCGTCCGCGCGCGCGGTGAGTATGAGCGGGCGGAATCCATTCGTGATTCAGGCGCGCTCTCCGCTGAAGCGATCGAACAACGCCGCGCCGCCGCGCTTGCCGCTGACGCACGTCTTGCGGCGGCCCGCGCACAACTTGCAGAAGTGAACGCCCGCCTCGGCGGCGGCTACGTCCGCGCACCGGCATCGGGCCTCGTCATTGACCGAACAGCCGAACTCGGCGCCGCCGTCGACGGCCAGCCGCTCTTCCGCATCGCCGCCGACAATCGCCTGGAAGTGGCCGCGCAGGTCGCGGAAGCAGATGTGCTGGCGATGCAGGAAGGCCAGACGGCGACGTTCTCACTTGTTGATGGCTCAACAGTGACCGGCACGCTGCGCCGCCTGCCCGCTTCGATCGACAGCCGCACGCGGACGGGCGAAGCCTTGTTCTCGTTGCCCTCCGGCACACGCGTCCGCGCCGGCATGTATTTGCGCGGCCATGCCAGCCTGCCGCCGCGCGAAGTGATCGCGGTGCCGCAAAGCTCCGTGCTTTACGAGAGCGGCCAAGCCTATGTGCTGGTGCTCGACGACACGAGCCATGTGCATCGAATCGACATTCAGCTCGGTGGCCGTGATGGCGATTGGGTTGAAGTGACCTCCGGCCTGTCGGCGGGCCAACGTGTTGTCGGCTCCGGCGCCGCTTTCCTGCAGGACGGCGAGGAAGTGCGCGTGCTGCAACCGCCAGCGCCTGCGGCTGAAACTCCGGCTCCCACTGCGCCAGCCGAAGGTATCCGCGGACGGGAAGGCTGATCGCTCATGGCTTGGAATATTTCCGCCGGCGCGATCCGCAACCCGATCCCGCCGATCCTCCTTATTCTGGCGCTGCTGTTCGCAGGATGGACCGCCTATGGCCGGCTGCCGATCAACCAGCTGCCAAACGTCGATTTCGGCGGCTTCACCGTCACCGTCGCGCAACCGGGCGCGGCGCCGGTGGAAATGGAAACGCAGATCACGCAGCGGATAGAAGCGGCGCTGACCTCGGTTGAGGGCGTGAAGCGCATCACTTCGACGATTTCGCCCGGCGTTTCACAAACCACGGTCGAGATGGAGAGCGACGGCGACTTATCGCGCGCCGTCGACGACGCGCGTGACGCGATCCAGCGTATCCGCGCCGACCTACCCGCCGACATCACCGAACCTGTGGTTCAGCGCATCGACGCCGCGAGCCAGCCGATCGGCTATTACGCCGTCGAAGGCGAAGGCATGACCCCCCAGGATATTTCCTGGTTCATAGATAATGACCTTCAGCGTGAATTGCTCGCCGTTGACGGCGTCAGCGCCGTCACCCGCCTTGGCGGCGTTGACCGCGAAATCCGCGTCGAGCTCGATCCCGCGCGCATGCTCGCTTACGGCGTTTCAGCGGATCAGGTGAATAACCAGCTTCGCGCCATCAACGCCGACCTGCCCGGCGGTCAGGCGCAAGTCGGCGGCCAAGCCCAATCGATCCGAACGCTTGGCGGCGCGGAATCCGTGCAGGAGCTCGAAAATCTCCGCATCACCGCAAGCGGCGGCCGCACTGTGCGCCTCGGCGATCTAGGCACCGTCACCGACAGCGCCAGCGATCTGAACTCCATCTCCCGATACAACGGCCAGCCGGTCGTCGGCTTCATGGTGCAGCGCTCCCGCGGCGCCTCCGAGGTGCAAGTCTTCGACCGCATGGATGAGCGCATCCGCGAGATTGAGGAAGCGCGCCCGCAGATTCACATCACCGAGATTGCATCGACCGTCGAATTCATCCGCGGCATGCATGAAAGCTCGATCCACGCCCTGCTCGAAGGCGCGCTTCTCGCGTGCCTGGTCGTGTTCCTTATCCTGCGCGATTGGCGCGCAACCTTTATCGCCGCCGCCGCGATCCCGCTTTCGATCTTCCCGACCTTTGCCGGCATCGAAGTGCTGGGCTTCACGCTCAACATGGTGACCTTGATCGCGCTGGCGCTCGTTACCGGCGTCCTTGTCGATGACGCCATCGTCGAGATCGAGAATATCGTCCGCCACATGCGTATGGGGAAATCCGCCTACGCCGCCGCGCTCGAAGCCGCAGACGAAATCGGCCTCGCCGTCGTCGCGACAACCGGCGCGATCATCGCCGTGTTCGTGCCAGTGAGCTTCATGGAAGGCGGGATGGGCGTCTTCTTCAAGGAGTTCGGCCTCACCGTCGCGCTCGCGGCGTTCTTCTCGCTCGTCGTCGCGCGCTTGATTACGCCGATGATGGCGGCGTTCTTCCTGAAGAGCGAAGGTCACGACGCCGAAGCCAAACCGGGCGTCCTCACTGAGACTTACCACGACGCGCTAAGCTGGTCGATCCGCAACCCGTGGAAGACAGTCGGCATCGGCGTCGCCGTGTTCATCGGCTCGCTTGTCATGGCAAGCACGGTGCCCTCGGTCGTTATCCCGCGCTTCGATAACGGCATGATCCAAGCGCGCGTTGAAATTCCGCCCGGCACGCCGGTTCTGGAGGCCGATCGCGTCCTGCAGAACATGAGCGCGCGCATCCGCCAAAATCCCGAAGTCATCGGCGTGTTCACGTCCATGAACGGCGCCGATGGCTCCGCGCCCGATGCGAACATATTCATCCAGCTGACACAACGCGGCGAGCGCAATCGCTCGTCTTACGCGATCCAGCAGGAGTTGCGGCCGATCCTTTCGGAGTTTCCGAACTATCGCTCCGCCTTTGTGCAGGATCAGGGCGGCTCTTCGGGCTCCGACATCACCGTGCAGTTCGTCGGCCAAGATCCCGCCGCCGTGAACGCGGCCGCCGATCGCTTGGCCGCCGCGATGAGCCGCTTGGACTCGCTTGCAGACGTGCGTTCGACCTCTGCGCTGCGGCGCCCAGAGATTCAGGTGCGTCCGCGCCAAGAGGACATGGCGCGCCTTGGAGTCACCTCAGCCGCCCTCGCCTCCGCAATCCGCATCGCAACGAGCGGCGATGCTGAGCAAAATCTGCCGAAGTACGATTTGGCTGACCGTCAGATTCCGATCCGCGTGACGCTGCGCCCGGATCAACGGTCCGATCTCGATGCGTTGCGCTCTTTGCCGGTGCAATCGACTCTCGGCGCGCCAGTGCGGATCGACGCCGTGGCCGACGTCCAGTTCTCGCTTGGCGAAGCCACCATCGAGCGCCGCGATCGCGAACGCGCCGTCACAGTCGGCGCCAATGTGCGCCCCGGCACGCAGCTTTCGACGGCGCAGAATGAAGTCAACGCGCTTCCCGAAGCGCAAGGCGGGCCGGGCGCGCGCCTCGTTGCCGGCGGGCAAACCGAAGATTTCGCGGAAATGACGGCGGCCTTCGGCACCGCCATGCTCTGGGGCATCATCCTCATCTACATCGTGCTGGTGTTGCTGTTCCGCGACTTCTTCCAGCCGATCACGATCATGACGGCGCTGCCGCTCTCGCTTGGCGGCGCGTTCCTCGGTCTGCTCATCGCCAATCAGCCGCTTTCTCTGTTTGCGTTCATCGGCCTGCTTATGCTGATGGGCCTCGTCACCAAGAACTCGATCCTGCTCGTCGATTTCGCGGTCGAGCGCATGCACGCTGGCATGAGCCGCAACGCGGCGCTCATGGAGGCCGGCATGAAGCGCGCGCGCCCGATCATCATGACGACGTTCGCGATGTCAGGCGGCATGATCCCCGCCGCCGCCGGCTGGGGAGTCGACGGCACGCTGCGCCAAGGCATGGGCGCGGCGGTGATCGGCGGCTTGATGCTATCGACGCTGCTCTCGCTCGTGTTCGTGCCGGCGATGTTCGTGCTGATCGATCGCTTGGAGCGGTGGGTGCAAGGCTTCCTGCCGAAACCGACAGCGCACGAAGATCCAGAGAGCGCGCGAACGCCTGCTGAGTAATCAGCGCGAGCGGCCGCGCGCGCTGACGGGCCAAATGTCGATCAGTCCGCCGTCGCGCACGACGTGATACGCGTCATAGAGGTTCACGGTCGGATCGCAGTGCGGCACGGCGAGGCTGATGTGATCGCCAATGCGGAAATCGTGACCTGGCGCAATCAACGCGCCGTGCTCATCGCCCATGAACACGAACATCGCGCCCCCGGGCGCGCCATCCATCACCACCGGCAGGCCGCCATCGGTCGATAGCGCTTTGAAGCCGGCGTCGATCGTCGCCATCGAGGCGGAGTTGGCGGAGATGACATGCGCGTCGACGAACAATGAGGTCTCGAACGGTTTGCGCCCCTGCCCGTCGAGGTCGCAATCGTTGTACTGCTTGTCCATGAACACATAGGAGCCGGCCTGCAGTTCGGTCAGCACGCCGAGTTCGCCGTCGATGTGATGGGTGCCCGTGCCGCCGCCGGTGACGACCTCCGGCGCATGCCCGGCGCCGGTGAGCACATCGATGATGCTCTTCAGATAGTCCGTGCGCTCGGCAATCGCGGCGCGGCGGTCCGCATAGGATTCAATATGCTGCTGCACGCCGCAATAATATTGCACGCCGGCGAAACGCAACGACGGGGCGGCAGCGATGCGTTCCGTGAGCGCAAGCGCGGCTTCCGGACTCGGCACGCCGGTGCGGCGAATGCCTGGATCGATATCGACGACGATGTCGAGCGTCTTACCAGCGGCCTGCGCAGCGCTGGCGAGCGCATCGACGTTGTCGGGGTTATCGGCGACGACGCGGAGGCCGCTGATCTTGCCGTTGAGCTTGACCAGCCGCTCGATTGCCTGCGGCGTCACCACTGGCGACGTGATCAGGATGTTGTTGACGCCGCCCTCAGCCAGCGCCTCCGCCTCGCCCATCTTGGCGCAACACACACCAACAGCGCCCGCCGCCATCTGCAATTTCGCGATCTCGACGCTCTTATGCGTCTTGGCGTGAGGACGCAGCGCCATGCCTTTGCTGCGCGCGAACTGGGCCATGGTTTCGATATTGCGCTGGAGCGCATCGCGGTCGATCACCAGAACAGGCGTGTTGAGGCTCAGGCGCGAGCCTTGTTGGCCAACTAGGTGCTTATGCAGATCGATGTCGCTCATCGTGCCTCAATAGCAAAGGTTTGCATCAGGTGCGCGTTGGCGAATTTCGCGCCGGGATCGATCGCATCGCGCACGGCTTTGAACTTCGCCGCGTCCGGGTAGAGCGCATCGACATCGCGCGCGCTCAAGGTGTGACGCTTGGCCCAGTGCGGGCGGCCGCCATGGGCCCGGAAGATCGGCTCCGCCTGTGCGAACAGATCGCGCCACGGCATCTTCGCGTATTGGTGCATCGAGATCGATGCGCCGGGCGTCGCGTTGAAGGGCGAGAGCCAAATGTCATCGGCGGCTGTCAGGCGAAACTCGAAAGGGAACGTTACCGGCAGCTTGCGCTGCTTGATCCAGGCGATCACTTCTTTCAGCGCCGCCCAGCCGTTGGCGCGCGGCAATTCGTACTCCATCTCTTCGAACCGCACCGTGCGATCTGACGGGAAAATTTGATAGGCGGGACCAACGCGCCGCGTGCGCACGCCTGGCCCGACGATGCGCGGCTGCAAGTGGCGCGTGAGCCATGGCGCGAGCGCGCAGACATCGCACACCATGCGGAAGGCGCGGTCGTCCATGTCGTTCATGCGCTTCAGCGGCCCCTCTTCCGGAACCGGGTTCAGCGTCTTCAGCACAACGAAGTCGCCGTACGGAAACACGAAGAACTCGACGTGGCGATTGCTCGCCGCGAGTTCGTCCCACCGCGCCTCGATCTCCTCGAAGCGATGCGATTCAACGCGCTCCTCGAGGTGATAAGCCGGCAGCACATCGATCTCGATCTCGGTCGCAACGCCAACGAGGCCAAGCGAGAGACGCGCTGCTTGGAATAGCTCCGGCCGTTCGCTTTCGCTGCAAGTGACGATCGCGCCGTCCGGCATCATCAGCCGAAATCCGCGCGCGGCGGTCGAGAGTGAGCCGAGTTGGGCGCCTGTGCCATGCGTGCCGGTGCCGATAGCGCCGGCGAGCGCTTGCGGGTTCACATCGCCCTGATTGATGAGCGAGACACCCTCTTCCCAAAGCGCCGCCGTGAGCTTTGCCAAGCTCCAACCCGCGGGCGCCCAGACGCGAGACCTGTCGGCGTCGAAGCGGACGCCGCCCTCAAGCTCGGCGAGCGAAATGAGCGTGCCGTCGGTCTCGCAGAGCGGCATGAACGAATGGCCGGCGCCGACCACGCGCACCTTGCGCGCGTTCTGCACTAACCCTGCCAGTTCGGTTTCAGTCTTTGGCCGCGCAATCTGCTGCGGCGTGGCGCTTACGCTGCCGGACCAGTTCTTCCACTGCATGAACGCAACATCCCTGCACGCACATGCGCGCAGGGATGCTTAAGCGTCAACCTTGCTCTGACGTTTAGATGCTCTCGAGACGTGAGGACACGATGCCAGCGAGGATCACCGCCGCATAGCAGGCGAACATCAGCGCCGCGAACTCGCTGCTGATCGAGAGGTCGAGAGTCGGGAAGAGCTCCGCGAAACGATCCACCTCATAGAGGCCCACGAGAAATCCCGGCACAGCCATGGTGGTCGCTGCTTCGGAGCGATCGCTTTGCTCAACGCCCATGGCCTTCACCACGAGATAGGTGAGGATCAAAAGCGCCAGCGGAATCGTCAGGAACGCCCACGACACGCCGCCCGGACCGGGCTGGAGTATCGGGCTTCCGAAAGTACCAAGCACTGCGGCGAGGCCGATCCAGAACGCAAATCCGACCGCCATCCAGCGAACCGTCAGCGTGGTTCTGCCGCCGACGATCACCGCCGCGTAGCATGCGAACATCAGGATCGCGAATTCCTTCGCAAGCGAAGCGTCGAGATTTGGGAAGACAAATCCGAAGCTGTTGATTTCATAGATGCCGACAAGAAGACCGGGCACCGCCATGATCGATGCCGCTTCGGAGCGGTCGTCCGGCGTCACGCGCATAACCACGAGCAAAAGGTGAGTGATGGCCCAGAGCGCTAGAGGCATAATCAACAGCAGCCACGACACGCCCCACGGGCCCTCGTGGAATGCCCATTCTCCGACAAACCGGAACGCAAGGAGGATCGCGAGCCAAAGCGCGAATCCAACCGCCATCCAACGTACGATCATGTGCTTACTCCCCTGCCAGTCCGACTCGGACCGGCCCGCTGCGGGCAGCTTACGGCTTCCTAACAGCGCCGCAATCTGGGTTCGCGCGGCTGGGGCGGTGGCGGCGAGTGAGGCGAGCGGCCCTCCGCTGGCCTCCGGCGCCGGCGGGGCGGACACCCCGCCAGTGACCATAAGGCACTGGCGTATCTCGACTTTCCCTAGTCCTGCCAGATCCCGGCCGTGATTTAGCGCAGCCCCGGCCTACGGCGCTGCTGGCGCGTTCGGCAGCGTATAATCGACGGACGCGCCCGGCCCGAGCGGTAGGTCGAGGAACACCCAGCTGAATGTAAGCCCCAGGCCGATGATCAGCAGCCAGAACGAGTATGGGAGCATCGCCGCGGTGAGGCTGCCCAAGCCGTAATCCGTGCGCCAGCGCTGGCAGAACGTCAGCACGAGCGGGAAATAGACCATGAGCGGCGTGATGATGTTGGTGACGCTATCACCGACGCGATACGCGCCGGTGGTCATCTCGGGGCTGACATTCAGCAACATCAGCATCGGCACGACGACCGGCGCAAGAAGCGCCCATTTGGCGCTCGCCGAGCCGATGAAGAGATTGATGCCGGCGGCGAAGAGCACGATCAACACCAGCAGCGCCGGCAGCGGCAGTCCGGACTCGCGGATCGCATCGGCGCCTTGAACGGCGAAGATGAGTCCGAGGTTGGACCAGTTGAACATCGCGACGAAGTGCGCGGCAGCGAAGGCCAGCACCAGATAATAAGCGAGATCGCCCATCGCGGCGGCCATCATCCTTACGACATCGCGATGGTTCTTGATCGTGCCGGCAGCCGCGCCATACGCCCAGCCGGCGACAAGAAAGAGCAGGAAGAAGCCCGCGACCAGCGATTGATAGAGCGGCGTCAAACGCGCTTCCGGAATCGGCGCTTCTTCGTTGATCAGCGGCGTGCCCGGCATGAACACGAACACGACCCAAAGGCCCACTATCAGCAACGAGGCGAGGCCGGCGGCGCCAAGGCCCTTTTTCTCCTCCGGTTTCAAAGGCGCGTTCGCGTCGCCCAGATTGTTCATGGCTTCGCCGTTGGGCGGCGAGAATTTCTTGAGCCGAGGCTCGACGATCGCGTCGGTGACAAACCAGATCACCGGCAAGAACACGATGAGCATCGCGGCGATGAAGTACCAATTGCCGGCAATGTTCGCGACCCAGCCAGGGTGAAGTCCGGACGCTTCAACAGCGGCCTGGGTAATGCCAAAGAGAAGCGCGTCGAGTTGGCCCGGCAAGAGGTTCGCCGAGAAGCCGCCCGACACGCCGGCAAAGGCGGCCGTGATGCCCGCGATCGGGTGGCGTCCCGCGGCGGCGTAGAGCACGGCGGCAAGCGGCACGAGCACGACGTAGGCGGCGTCGGCGGCGAGGTTGCCCATCATCGCGACGAACGCGACCGCCGGCGTCAGCAGAAACTTGGGCGCCCCACGCACGCCTTCGCGCATGGCGCTGGCGAAAAGGCCCGAGCGTTCGGCGACGCCTGCGCCGAGCATCACCACGAGCACATAGCCGAGCGGATGGAAATGCGTGAACGTCTGCGGCATCTCCACCCAGAGCCGCTGAATGTTCTCAGCCGAAAGCAAACTGACGGCGCTGATGATGACGGCGTTGCCGGCGTCATCGACTTGCGTGGGGTGTTGGGCCGAGTAGCCCATCAACGAGGCGGCGACGCTGAAGGCGATCAGAATGCCGATCAGCCAGAAGAAGATAAATACAGGGTCGGGAAGCTTGTTACCGGCCCGCTCGACCAAACCAAGAAAGCCCTTAGGCGCCTGCGCATCTTCAGCCATGCTGATTTTTCCCCCACGCGGGAAAGCCCGCACCTCTTGACTAGGGGATTAAGCGCATGACCGCAAAAAACGGAAGCACAAACCCCGCTACCCCCTCCGCGATGGCACCTGACGGGGACGTGAGCAAGCGCCCGAGCGCGGAACCAGCGAACAGCGCGCTTCTCGCCGTGATTGGTCGCTGGCAAGGTTTGGCGCTCGGGAAGCCGAACACAGGATCAGCGGCATCAAAGAGCTGCCACTCGGCACAACAACATCGCCTGCCAAAACCGCGGATTTCTCAGTAGGCTCGCTACGATGCCAGAGACACTCCCTTCTATCTCAGCCTCGGATCCCCTGATCCTTGATCTGCCGGCCGGTTCGCTCCGAGGATCGCTGATTGGCGATGTGCGCCGCTATCTGGGCGTCCCCTATGCAGCGCCGCCGGTGGGGGCATTACGGTTCGCTGCGCCACAGCCGGTCCAACAGTGGAGCGGACTGCGCGACGCAACCCAGCGCGGCTTCATCGCGCCCCAGCCAGTTCCGACGCCGGAGGAATGGGAAAGAGCGTTGCCGGGCCTAGATATTCAGCCGCTGATCGGCGCTGACCAGGATCAGGGCGACGATTTCCTAGTGCTCAACGTCTGGACGCCATCGAACGCGGTGAGCGCGCCTGTGATGGTGTTTATTCATGGCGGCGCCTTCACAGGCGGCGCGGGCGCCGCCGACGTTTATGATGGCGCGGCGTTCGCGCGCGCCGGCATCGTCTGCGTGACGATCAACTATCGTCTTGGGATTGAAGGCTTCCTGCCGATCGAAGGGGCGCCAACCAATCTCGGTCTGCGCGATCAGATTTTCGCTCTTCGCTGGGTGCAAGACAACATTTCCGCCTTCGGCGGCGATCCCGGCAATGTCAGCGTTTTCGGCGAGTCCGCCGGCGCCATGTCGGTCGCCAACCTTGTGGCCTCGCCTCTGGCGAAAGGCCTCTTTCGCCGCGCCATCGTGCAGAGCGGTCACGGCGACATGGTGCGGCCTATAGCGGTGGCGCAGCGTCTGACGGCCAAGCTTGCAAAAATGTTGCGCGTGCGGCCAACGATTGAGGGTTTTCGCAGCCGCTCCATCGCGGAGTGCCTGCAGGCACAGCGCAAAATCTCGCTGCCGACCGCAAACATCGATTTGCGAAATCCCGACAAGCGTGAACCCGCGTTTGGCTTGAGCAAATTCTTGCCTGTGTACGGTGATGACGTGCTGCCCGAACACCCTGTCACCGCACTCCGCAAAGGCGCCGGCGCCGATGTGGAGCTAATCGTCGGCACCAACGCTGAAGAGATGAACCTCTATTTCGTTCCGAGCGGCGTGAAGCGGAAGATCGGCAAATTCCTCGCGAACTTCGTCACCAAACGCGCCGAACCAAAAGCGAAAGAGGTTCTGAAGGCCTACGGCATCGACGAACGCGGCAAGCGGCCTGGCGACGCCTTCACTGAAGCGCTCACCGATCTGGTATTCCGCCTGCCCGCGCGCCGGTTTGCGGCGGCGCACCAAGGGCGCACCCATGTCTACGACTTCTCTTGGCGATCCACCGCCTACGATGGCGCGCTCGGCGCCTGCCATGCGATTGAGCTTCCGTTTGTCTTCAACACGCTCTCAACGGTCGCCGGCGCCAAAGGTTTGGCCGGCGAAAACCCGCCGCAAGACCTGGCCGATCGCATGAATCGCATCTGGGCCGATTTCGCGCGAACCGGCGCGCTGTCCTGGCCCGAATACGAGGCGGCCACGCGCATCGTCTACGATCCCGCCACCGACAAGGCCGCGCCTGAGGCGCCGATGCCCGCGGAACGCGTCCTACCCTGAGGCCGAAATGTATCTCGAGAAATTCCGGCTGACGGACCGCGTCGCTGTCGTGACGGGTGGCGCTAGCGGCATTGGTTATTCGACCGCGCAAGCGCTGGCTGAAGCCGGCGCACGCGTAATCATCACGGACCGGGACGCTGCCGCCTTGGAGAAAGCCCGCGCTACATTAGGTAAACAAGGCTATCAAGTTGATGGCGCGTTGATGGATGTGACCGACTCCGCGCGTGTCACGCAGGTGGCGGATGAAATTGCCGCCCGCGAAGCGCGAATTGATATTCTCATCAACAATGCCGGCATCGCCCGCAGCGATACCGCCGCCGAAAACGTCACCGATGAGCATTGGCTCAACGTGCTCGACGTCAACTTGAACGGCACCTTCTGGTGTGCGCGGGCATTCGGCAAACACATGCTGGCGCGCGGCTCAGGCGCGATCGTCAATGTCGGCTCGATGTCGGGCTTCATTGTCAACCGGCCGCAGCCACAAAGCTATTACAACGCCTCTAAGGCTGCCGTGCACCAGCTCACAAAATCGCTCGCTGCCGAATGGGCGCCGCGCGGCGTGCGCGTCAACGCAGTAGCGCCGACATATATCCGTACGCCCCTCAACGAATTCGCCGATAAAGCCAGCGAAATGTACCGCCGATGGATCGACGGCACGCCGCAGGCGCGGTTGGGCGAACCCGAGGAAGTCGCCTCCGTCATCCTCTTCCTCGCCTCCGACGCCTCAAGCCTGATGACCGGCAGCATCGTGCTGGCCGACGGCGGTTATTCGTGCTGGT
>CALBST010000249.1 GCA_937967425.1 uncultured Caulobacteraceae bacterium | reverse complement strand
GCAATTGCTCCGCGACTAGCTCCGCGTCGCCCCGCGCATTCGGTAGGGGCGAGACGACTGAATAAGCGCTGTTGCCGATCACGAGTGCGATTCGCGGCGGCGGCGTGGGTTGCGCCGACGCGCTGCTCAGCACCAGCGCGCCGATGATGGCGATGATTGGTATGCGCCACATATCGCGAGACCTATTCTGTGGCCTGGTTCGCCAAACCATCCTCGAATAGCACCGCCTCGAGTTCGCGGCGCAGCACAAGTCCGCGTGATCCGGGATCGGTCCAGATGCGCTTCATTTCGCGGATCTTACCCGGAATCGGCGCGAATTCCTTGTTGCGCATGAGATCGCGGATTTCACGCATTTCGCGACGGCGCTCGCTGTTGGGCGACATCGAGGAGCCACGGTTGTAAACCAGCGAAACCAGCGCGCCGAAACTGTCGTCGTTCAGATCGGCGCAATTCGGGAACGCGTCTTCGGTTTCCTTGGTTGGATAGGGCAGAAACGCCGCGAATTGGCTGAGCGCTGGCGCCCATGGCACTTCAACGCTTTGCACGCTCGGCAGGGCGTCGCGCGCGTCGGTTCGCCCGAGACCGAGCACAGACTTCAGAGTATTAATCATCTCGGCGCTGAGCAGTTCGCCCCAATCGCGGAGGAGAAAATTTTCGTTGGCGAAGCGGAGATCGTAGCCAATGCCGATGGTCACGCCGGACTGCCCGCCCGGCCAGATCGGGCGCGTATAGTAGCGCTCATAGCGGCGTTGGCTGCTTACTTCGAGGCGTACGATCATGTCGCTTGCGCGCGGCGAAATCAGCCGCGAGGAGGGCGTGCCTTGGCCGATGCTGCGCGTCGCCTGCCGCTCGCGGCGTGTCCAAGCGCTTTCCACGAGGTTTGGATCGCTTTCAAGTTCCGCTAGCAATGCGTCAAAGGAGCTTTCTCGCGCGGCCGCACCGCCGGTCGCGGCAAGAACGCTGACGCCGAGCGCTCCGCCAAGCAATGCGCGCCGATCCATGAACCCCTCCATTTCATGTCCCGAGAATTGGATAACAGCCTACCGCGCTTGTGGCTAGGCGGCACGGCAGTGGAGCGCCGCCGCAAGTTTTGTACGCCCCGGCGCTTGCGCGAATTGATGAGTGAGCGCTTCATCGTTGCGTCGTGGCTAATCTTTTTCCGTATTATCCGGTGTTCCTCGACTTGGCGGGCCGGTCTGTTGTTCTGATCGGCGCTGACGCGGCGATGGCTGGGCTCGCGCGGCAGTTTCTTGCGGCGGGCGCGGGCGTTTCGGTGTTTGATCCTGCGCCGTCAGATGCGATGCGGGCCTTGCAGAGCAGCGTGCGTTTGAAGCTCCGCCGTTGGCGGCCGGACGATTTCCAAGGTGCGGCTCTCGTGGTGTGCAGCGCCGAAGAACCGCGCCCTTCGCGCATCCGCACTGCGGCGCGGGCGCAGCAGGCCGTGTTCCATCTGCTCGGCGCGCCCGAGAATTCCGACGTCGTTCTCGGCGGCGTTAGCGCCGCTGGCGCGCTGGCCTTGGGCGTCGCCGCACCCGGCGCGCCGTGGGCCGTCACGGAAGCGGTCCGCGCGCGCTTGGCCGCTGCTGTGCCCGCAGGTTTGCCCGCATTCCTCGAAGCCGCATCCCGTGTGCGCAGCGACGCCGGAAGGCGCATCCCCGACGATGGGCAGCGCGCCAAGTTCTGGAGCGAGGCGACCGAGCGCGTGTTTGTTTCTTCCCCGCTCAGCGCAACCGAGTGGGAAGCGTTGTTGCGAGAGTGGCTTGATGACTAGTCCAGTGTCCGCCTGAATCGCAGTAGCGCCAACGAGCCAAGCACCAACAGGATCAAAGCCAGCGGCCACAGATCGCCTGCCACGTCCCCCAAACCCGCGCCCTTCAGCACGATCTCGCGTACGATGCGCAAGAAGTGCGTGATCGGCAGCGCTTCGCCGATCGCTTGCGCCCAACCGGGCATGGCGCGGAAGGGAAACATGAAGCCGGACAGCAGGATCGACGGCAGAAAGATGAAAAACGTCATCTGCATCGCCTGCATCTGCGTGCGCGCGACAGTGGAGATGAGGTAGCCGAGCATCAGGTTCGCCAGGATGAAGAGCGTAACCGCGATCAGGAAAGCGATAAACGAGCCGGTGAACGGGATGTGGAACAGCAAGGTCGCGACGATCAGGACGATTGCGACCTGGATTGCGCCGACGAAGACATAAGGCGTCGTCTTGCCGATCATCACCTCAAGCGGCCGCACTGGCGTGGCGAGCAGGTTCTCCATAGTGCCGCGTTCGGTCTCGCGCGTGAGCGCGATCGAGGTGATCATCACCATGGTCATGGTGAGGATGACGCCAAGCAGCGCTGGCACGATGTTGAAGGCGCTGACGCCGGCGGGATTGTAGCGCCGGTGCACGACAACTTCGTACGGTGTCGGCGATGGCGCTAGAAAGGCGAGCGGCCCATGAAACTCCGGCGCAAACGCCTGCGCCGCGATCTGCTGGATCGCCGCTATGGCGCCGCTCGACGCAACCGGGTCGCTTGCATCGGCGGCGATCAGGATTTGCGGCCGCTCACCGCGCACGAGGCGGCGCTCGAAGCCTTCGGGGATAGAGATGAAGAAGGTGGCGCGGCCGGAGCGGATCATCGCCTCGCCGTCCTCGGCGCGCTGCGTCACCGCGACGATGTCGACATAACTCGATTGAGTGAGCGACGCGAGGAACGCGCGCGTCATCGGGCCATCCTCGCGCATTTCGACGACGGCCGGCATGTGGCGCGGATCAGTGTTGATGGCGTAGCCGAACAGAACGAGCTGCATCACCGGCATCATGATCATGATGGCGAATGTCGGCCGGTCGCGCCGCATCTGCACGAGTTCCTTTAGGAACACCGCGAAGACGCGCGCCCACGAAAGGTCGATCAGTGCGGCAAAAGCGGGGACGCGGCGCGCGCTCATTGGAAATTGTCCATCGCGCCCGACATCAAGTAGATAAAAATCTCTTCGAAGCCCGCTTGGATAGGCGCGATCTCAACGTGCGGCTGCGCTTGTTTCACCGTGCGCACGGCGGCTTCGAGCGCCGCGGCATCCTTGCCGCACGCATGAATCTCGGCCCCGAACCGCGCAACGAGATCAACGCCAGGTGACGCCTCGAGCAATTCCTGCGCACGCATGAGCGGCCGGCCAGCGACGCGCCAGCCATGAAGGCCAATTTGTTTTGGGATTTCGGCTGTGGCGGAGTCGATCAGCTTTTTGCCGTAGGCGATGTAGGCGATGGAATCGCACTGCACGGCCTCGTCCATATAGTGGGTGCTCACGAGCGTGGTCACGCCTTGCGCGGAGTAGCGCCGGATCGCGTCCCAAAAATCGCGGCGCGCCTTCGGATCGACGCCGGCGGTCGGCTCGTCGAGCAGCAACAGTTCCGGCTCATGGATCATGCATGCGGCGAGCGCCAGGCGCTGCTTCCAGCCGCCGGAGAGCTTGCCGGCGAGCTGGGTCTGACGTTCGCTCAAACCCAAATCTGCGAGCGCTCGATCAACCCGTTCGGCGCGGCGATCGAGTCCGTAAAGGCGGGCGATGAATTCCAGATTCTCGCGGATCGAAAGGTCTTCGTAGAGCGAGAATTTCTGCGTCATGTAGCCGACGCGCTCTTTGATCTTCGGACTTTCGCGCAGAACGTCGAAGCCGAGAACTTCGCCTTCGCCGCTCTCAGGTTTCAGCAGACCGCACACCATGCGGATCGTTGTCGTCTTGCCGGAGCCGTTCGGTCCGAGAAATCCGTAGATCGCGCCGCGCGGCACTTTGAGATCGAAATTGTCGACGACGGTGCGATCGCCGAAGCGCTTGGTCAGCCCGCGCACATCGATGACGGTGTCGGTCATTCCGCGATCCGCACATCCACCGGCATGCCGGGCCGGATCGGTGTTGCACCCTCAAAGCGCGCTTCGACGAGGAACACCAACTTCTCGCGCTGGTCGAGCGAGTAGATCACCGGCGGGGTGAATTGCGGTTCGGCGGCGACGAAGCTCACCCGCGCTTCGACGGGCTCAGCGCAGCCATCGCAACTCACCATGACGCGTGTTCCGACAGCGAACTGCGCCAGCATCGCCTCTGGCGCGAAGAAGCGCACCTTCATGTTTTCCGGCGCCAGTAGCGCAACGATAGGGGCGCTCGCCGCGACGACCTCGCCTTGACGGTGGTAAATTCGTTCGATCGTGCCCGCGACGGGCGCGACCCCGGCGAGATCGTTCAGACGCTCCTCGGCGAGGCCGGTTTCGGCGCCGGCGGCTGCTGCCTCGCGCCGCGCTTGCGCCAATTGTGCGTTGGCGACATCGCGCGCGGCGCGATCGGCATCGAGTTGTGCGCGGGGATAGAAGCCGCGTTCGGCCAATTGCGCGCCGCGTTCGTAGTTGCGTTGCGCCAAGGTTGCTTGCGCCTGCGCCGTGCGCACCGCAGCGGCGGCCGCGGCGCGTCGAGCGGCAGCGCTTTGAGCGCCGTAACTCAGGCGTTGCGGATCCAGCCGGAAAACGCGGGCGCCGGCTTCGACGACGTCACCCTCACGGACGAGCACCTCACCGACGACACCCGGGTCTTGGCTCGAGAGATAGATGTAATCGGCCTCGCCGTAGCCCTGGAGCACGCCGGGGGTTTCGCGCCCGCACGCTGCGGCCAACACCATCAATGAAAGGATCAGAAAGCGCTTCATGCGCGTGGCTCCAGCCCAGAGAGCAGGACGTCGAATTGTTGTTCGATCATTTTTTGCGGGTCGTTGAGAGCGGTTTCACCGCCCAGGACATGCGTCCACATCGCTTCGAAGAACAGCGGCCCGATGAAGGCGCGCACGACGGCGTTTGTGTCGGCGCGGCGAATCTGGCCTTTCGCCATCGCCGCTTCGATCAGGGTTTCCAGCGCGCCGCGCGCCTTTTCGACGACATGCTCGCGATAGTATTTCGCGATTTCGGGGAAGCGTCCGGAAATGCCGATGACGAGCCGCGGCACAGCAAAGAGACTTGGATCAGAGAGCCGGTAGGCGGCCGCGGTCGCCATCATGCGGAGCGCCGTCTTCGGATCGCCGGCGCCCATGGCTGCGATCTGCTGAACACTCTCCGCGAGCGGGGCGACCTTCGCTTCGATCAGCGCTTCAAGCACCGCCATCTTGCTCGGGAAGTAGAGATAGATCGCCGCTTTCGAGAGGCCGGCGCGCTTGGCGATGTCCTCCATCCGCGCCGCATCGAAGCCGCGGGCGGTGAACTCCTCCAGGGCGGCGTCCAAGATCTCCTCCGGCCGCGCTTCCGCCCGCCTGCGCCAGCGGGGGGAGGGATTGGTGGCTTTGGAGGTGCGGCCCATGCGAGATATATATAACTGAATGGTCAGTTATATGCAAGCCCCGAAATTGATCGCGCATCGGCCTCCGGGCATGCGCCGCAATTGATGGTTGCCGCCAAAAAAAGGGGCGACGCCCGAGGAGCGCCGCCCATGGTCGAAACAGAGGAGGAGAGCGGCGGCGCCTAGGAGGGAGCGCCGCCGCCGAAACCGCGCCTAGTAGCGCGCGGTGAACACGATGCTCGTCGTTTGCGGTGCGCCGTAATAGACGGTGCGAATGTTGCCGACCGACGAGAACTCCTGGCCATCTGTCTTGTAGACTTCGTCGCTCAGGTTGCGGCCCTGCAGCGCGATCGAGAACACGTCGTTGACGTTCCAGGTGAGGCTGGCGTCGTAGAGCCAGTAATCGTCCTGGAAGAGATTCTCGATCTCAGTGGCCGAGTTGGTCAGCGTGTTATCGACAGCGAGCGCCATCCGCGAACGGAAGCGCGCCGAGCCCGCAAGCACCACTGAACCCTCGTTGGCGAGCTCCCAAGTGTAAGCGGCGCCGAAACGCGACGTCCATTCCGGCGAAAATGCCGGTGTCTGGAAGGCGCGGCTGTTGCCGAAGCTGACGAAGCGCAAGTCTTCGAACTCGCCATATTCGGCGTTGAGATAGCCGATCTGCGCATCAAGCCTGAGGGCATCGACCGGACTGTAGATGAGCTCCAGCTCAGCGCCCGAGATTTCGAGTTGACCGGCGTTGAGCACAGTGAGTTCGATGCTCGGCAAGCCGGTGCCCGGATCGGTGGTCAGGTTCGAGACGCGCGCTTGGAAGTCACGGTAGTCGTTGTAGAACACCGCGAAGTTTGCGCGCAGGCGGCCATCCATCCAGTCGGACTTGAAGCCGGCTTCGTAAGAGGTGACGGTTTCCGGATCATACGGCGCTTCTTCGCCAGGATTGTTGGCGCGGCCGTTGAAGCCGCCCGACTTGAAGCCCTGTGCAACGCGGCCATAGAGCAGGAAATCGTCGCTTAGCTGATAGTCGAGCGAGATGAGGCCCGACAGATCATCCCATGTTTCGGTGATGTTCACTGGTGGGCGCGCGGGGTCGGCCGTGAAGAGCGCATTCGACGAGAACGTCGAAGTCGTGCGGAAGTAATCCTTCTCTTCCTCTGTGTACCGCAGACCACCCGAAATGCTCAGCCGGTCCGTGAGTTGATATGTTGCGTTCAGGTACGCGGCCACGCTCGTGGTTTGGAGATCGTCATCTATGGTGCGCAGGAACGTGCCGCCGCCGAGGAAACCGCCGAGCAGATCGTCGGCATAGGCTTCCTGATGCGACGCTACGTTTTCGCGCATGTAGAAAAGTCCGCCGATCGTGGTCCAGCGCTCGCTTTCCCAGATCGCTTGAAACTCTTGACTGGTTTGGTCCTGATCGACGTCTACGAGCACGTCGCCAAGTTCGAGCGCGGTGGCGTCGATATCGACATAGTCGGTGTAGTTGAGGTTCCGATACGCCGTAATCGAACGCAACGTAAGATTGGAGTTCATCTCCCAATCAGCGTGCAAAGAAACGCCGCCGTGATCCATCACGCTTGAGTTTGGCAGGCCTGGCGTTGCCTGGGCCGTGAAATCGAACTCGGGAAGCGGATCCGGAACCGCGCCCGCCGGGATCGGCACGCCGATGATCGTCGTCAGCGAACTGACCGCCTGGCCCATCGTCAGCGCGTTGTCTTCTTCAGCGTAGTCGATCGCGAAATCCAAGTTGAAGTTCGGCGTGACGTCCCAGGCGGCTTGGAAGCGGCCGCCCCAGGCGTTGCGGTTGTTGTAGTCTTCGCCGGTCACCGGATTGGTGACGTAACCATCGCGCGCCGCGCCGAAGAGGGCGCCGCCGATGGCGAAGTTCTCCGTGATCGGGCCGGACGCGGCGATGCGCGATTCCAGTTGGCCATAATCGCCAAGCGTCACTTGGAAGAGGCCGTGCGGGTCTTGGCCCGGGCGGCGCGTGACGACGGAGTAAGCGCCGCCGATCGTGTTCTTTCCGTAGAGCGTGCCTTGCGGGCCGCGCAGCACTTCGACGCGCTCGATGTCGAACAAGTCCATCTGCGTGCCGCGGATGCGGGAGTAGTAGACGCCATCGACGTAGAAGCCGACTGCGGGGTCAAACGTCTGCAGCGCGTCCGGCTGGCCGACGCCGCGAATGTAGATGTTGGTGGCGTTCGAGGAGCCGCGGCCTTGAACGATGTTCAAGTTCGGCACCGCGCCTTGCAGGCCAGTGGCGTCGGTCGCGCCGATGCGGGCCAGCTGTGCTTCACTGAACGCCGAAACCGAAGCTGGCACTTCTTGCAGGGATTCTTCCGTACGCCGGGCGGTAACGACGATCTCTTCGTCTTCCGTTACGCCGTCCTGCGCGAACGCTGGCGAAGCCAGCGCGAACGGCGAAGCTGCTACGCTCGCCAACAAAAGCGCAATGCGCGCTCCTTCACCAAACCGTTTCATGGAATTGCTCCTCCGCTCCTCAAGTCGGGCCGCCGCGTTTCACGGACAAAAGCCTCGATATGGTTCAAGAAATCGTCTGGCGCTTCGAGATGCGGCACATGGCCGGCGCCTGGAATGACGACGCGTTTGGCGTTCTGCGCGGTGTGCGCGATGAATGCGGTGGCGCCGTCATCGTAGACTTGGCTGTCGCCGCCATGGATCACGAGCATCGGCGTGGCGATGCGCGTGAGGGCGGCGCGAAAGTCCTGCACGGCCATCGATGTCCAGAACGACGCCATCGCACGCGCGTCGCACTTAGCCATCTCGCCGGCGGCCCAAGCTTCAAGTTCGGGGTAGGCGTCGCGCATTGATGCCGCGAACATGCGCGGCGCGAAGCGAGAGACGTACGCGCCCCAATCAGCTTCAATCTCGCGCACGCTGCCGGCGACATCGCCGGCGCCGTAGCCACTTGAGATGCCGTGAGTCCACGTCGCGTCATTGATGAGCCGTGGGCTCATATCTTCGACGATAAGGCCGCTGAGGCGCGCGCCTATCCGCGGCGCCGCCGCCCAGAGCGCCATCGCGCCCATCGACCAGCCGAGCGCGATCGCGCCGCGCAGGTCGAGCTTCTCGAAGAAGTGCGCGATATCGTCAGCGAGGGTTTCGATGGTCAGCGGCGATTGACCGGCCTCGGAGCCGGGGTGGCCGCGCAGGGTGAGGGTGTAGACGCGATGGTTCCTGGCAAGTTCGGACGCCAAGTCGCGGAAGAAGGCGCCATTGGCGGCCCAGCCGTGCACCAAAACGATGGGAGCGCCCGCGCCGGCCTCGGCGTAGGACATGGCCGCCCCGTCTGGCAAAACGCACTGAGGCATGTGCCTCGCATTCCCCCCTCGGACCGTTTCTCGGGCCGATTTTTGTTGTCTTGAGACAGGTTATATCGGAGACTTGAAACATGAGTCAACATTCAGGTTCCGATCCTGAGGCGGTCGAGGAGCGGTCCGGACCAAAGACTGAGCGGGGCAGGCGCACGCTGCGGCGGTTACTGGATGCCGCAGGCGAGGAGTTCGGCGCGCGCGGCTACCACGACACCGCTATCTCGAACATCACGCAGAACGCCGGCGTCGGCCTGGGCACGTTCTACGTCTATTTCAAAAGCAAAGAAGAAGTGTTCCGCGCGCTAGTCGCCGACATGGGCGCGCGCACCCGCCATGCGATGACGGAAAGCACCCGTGGCGCGCACGACCGCCTCGAAGCGGAGCGCCTTGGCATTCAGGCGTTCATTGATTTCGTGCGTTCGCACAAGGCGCTCTACCGGGTTGTTATGGAGGCGCAGTTCGTCGCGCCGGAGGCCTATCGCGACTACTACCGCACCTTCGCCGCCGCCTACCGACAACAGCTGGCGCAGGCGGCGTCGCGCGGGGAAATCAGCGAAGGTCAGGACGACGAAGTTCGTGTGTGGGCGCTGATGGGCGCCTCGAGCTTTCTCGGCATACGATACGGCATCTGGGACACCGACACCGACTCCGCTTCGGTGGCGGAAGCGGCGTCCGATTTGATGATCAACGGCCTCGCGCCGCGAGGTGATAAGGGCGACGCGTCCTAGCGAAGGCGCGCGCGGAGGGAGTGAGCAATGGGTGTCGACATGGTCGACATCACGGCGAAGCGGGCGGCGTTGACGCCGGATCGGATCGCGTTTGAAGACGCGCTGACGGGGCGGACGCTCACCTATGCTCAACTCGAGGATCGCTGCGCGCGCGCGGCTGCGGTGCTTGTCGCGCGCGGCGTCGCGCGTGGTGATCGTGTGGCGATCCTTTGCCGCAATCGCGTTGAGTTCTTCGAGATCATGTTCGCCTGCGCCAAGCTCGGCGCCATTCTCGTGCCGTTGAACTGGCGCTCACCGGCGGCGGAGCTTGCGGCGCTGATCGAGGATTGCGTAGCGAAATTGCTGATTTTTGGCGCGGAGGACGCGGAAGCCGCAGGCGCCTTGAACATCGCGTCGCTCGCGCTCGATGGTGAGTACGAGTCGGAATTAGCGAACGCTGCGCCGCTCACAACGGATAGGCGTTGGCCTGGCGATGCTACTTGGTTCTTGATGTATACGTCGGGAACGACAGGCCAGCCCAAGGGCGTGATCCAGACGTATCAAATGTCGGTGGTGAACGCGTTTCACGTCGGCCAAGCGTTCGATTTGCGCGACGGCGATACGACTCTGAATTTTCTGCCGCTGTTTCACAGCGCTGGCATTCAGCTCGTAACTATGCCCACGCTGATCGCTGGCGGCACGGTCGTCATCATGCCGGGCTTCGATGAAGCGCGGGCGCTGGCTCTAATGCCACGGCTCGATATCTTCTTCGGCGTGCCGGCCGTGTATCAGCAGCTGGCGTTGCATGCGGACTTCGAGAAAGCCGATCTCGCGCGCGTGCGCTCGTGGGGCTGTGGCGGTGCGCCGTTGGCGGATGTGCTGGTGGAGCGTTACGCCGCTAAAGGCGTGAAGGTCTGCAACGGCTACGGTATGACCGAGACAGGGCCGACTGCCTTCATCGCCATGAAGGAGGACGCGCTCCGGAAGATCGGATCTGTCGGCAAGCCGCTGATGCTGCTCGATGTGCGCATCGTTGATGATGCCGGAAACGACGTTGCTGTTGGTGAGAGCGGTGAGATTTGGATGCGCGGACCGGGCCTCACGCCGGGCTACTGGAATAAGCCGGAGGAGACCGCGAAAGCGATCACGGCGGACGGCTGGCTGAAGAGTGGCGACATTGGCCGCCGCGATGCCGAGGGCTGCTACTACGTCGCTGGCCGCATCAAGGAGATGTACATTTCCGGCGGCGAGAACGTGTATCCGGCCGAGGTCGAAAATGTCCTCGCGAGACATCCTTCGATCCTGGAAGCCGCGATTATTGGCGTGCCCGACGAAAAATGGGGCGAGGTAGGCCACGCCTTCATCATGCTGCGCCCCGATGCAGCGCCGGTCACCGCTGCTGAGGTGATTCAGTTTTGCCGCGCCAATGTCGCTGGTTATAAAACGCCGCGCCACGTCACGTTCGTGGAGGAGTTTCCGCGCACCGCCGCGGGCAAGATAAGAAAGCACATGCTCACGCCGGAGCGAAATTCTCCCGCGCGCTGAGCGACGAGGGAGCGCGCGACGAGACCATGACCGACATGCGATTTGCTTCACGCCGCGCGTTGCTCGCAGGCGTCTCCGGCGCTGTGTTGACGAGCGGCTGCGCGTCTTTTTTTTCGCCGGCTGCTGACACCGGTGACAACGAGCTGAGACGCGACACATTGCGCACGATGAAGCGCGCGGCGCGCTTCATGCGTGAGCGCGTGGCCTATCGCGGCGGCTATGTGTGGAGCTACGCGCAGGACTTCTCGCGCCGATGGGGCGAGATGGAGGCGTACCCGTCGATGATCTGGATACAGCCGCCAGGCACGGCGACGGTTGGGCATCTCTATCTCGATTGCTTTCACGCGACGCGCGACGAGTTCTACTACCAAGCCGCCATGGACGTGGCCGAAGGCCTGATCGCCGCGCAGCATCCGGCAGGCGGCTGGAATTATCATCACGACTTCGCCGGCGAGGAGAGCGCGCGGCGCTGGTACGATACGATCGGCAAGAACGGCTGGCGGCTCGAGGAATTCCACCACTATTACGGCAACGCGACGTTTGACGATGCAGGGACAAGCGAAGCATCGCAATTCTTGTTGCGTATGTATTTGGAGCGCCGCTCGTCACGCCTGCGCGAACCGCTCGAACGGGCGATCCGCTTTGTGCTCGATAGCCAGTACGAAAACGGCGGCTGGCCACAGCGTTTCCCGTTCGTGGACGATGCGCCGGCTTTGCACGGGCGCCCGGATTACACGCGCTACGTCACTTTCAACGACGATGTCGCCGGCGAGAACATCAAGTTTCTGCTGATGGTCCACCAGACCTTGGGCGATGACCGCGCTTTGCCGGCAATTCGCCGCGCTATGGAAGTGTTTATCGCGACCCAGCAACCCGCGCCTCAAGCAGGATGGGGCTTGCAGCACCACAACGAGACGTTGGCGCCCATTGGGGCGCGCTCTTACGAACCGGATGCGCTGACGACGCACACGACCGCGAACAACATCGCGCAGATGATGAACTTCTACGAGTGGACGGGCGATAGCCGCTTCATCGAGCGGGTGCCGGAGGCGTTGGCTTGGCTCGACTCGGTCAGGCTGCGCGATGACCAAGTTCAAATCCCTGGCCGCCACTACCCGACCTTCATCGAGATCGGCTCCAATCGCGCGCGCATCAATCACCGGCGCGGCTCGAACGTCGTCAACGGCGAATACTACTGGGACTACGACGTCGCGAAGCCGATCACGCATTACTCGCAGTGGCGCAATCTCGACGTCGAAGCGCTGCACGCGCGCTACGAACGGCTGGCGCATTTGTCGCCCGACGCATCGATGTCGCCTTTCGTGCGCAGTGCGGGTTTCCGCCTGCCACGCTACTTCACGACGCAGAACATTGAAGTCTCAGATTTGAACTCCAACGCTGGGTCCGGCGCGGTCCAGAGACCATCGTCACAACGCGTGCAGGAGCTCATTTCTACGTTGAACGCGGAGGGCTATTGGCCAACGCCGCTCACTGCGACCAGCAATCCTTATATCGGCGATGGCTCGGCCACTCCCGCGCGGGGCGATTTCTCGCAGACGCTGGTCGGCGATGCCTCCGACACCTCTCCGCACACGACCGATCAGCCCATAACGGGCATCTCGACCGGCGCTTTCATCCAGAACATGTCCGCGCTTCTGCTCAGCCTCGATTCAGGCGAGTAGGAGGAGGCTGGATAAGTCCCGGCGAGGGGCCTATTCTTGCCGGGGTGGGGAATTAGGCCGTGACCGATCAGTCTTCGAGCGAAGAACGCGTTATCCGTTTGGCGTCGATCGTGTCGATCGACATCGTCGGTTTCTCAACCATGTCCGAGCGCGATCAGCGCAACGCCGCGCGCAAGGTTGAAAATCTGCGCGCGCGTATCGAGCGGGTTGCGGTCGCGAACGGCGGGCGCCTGTTCAATACGGCTGGCGACGGCTTCATGCTCGAATTCGCGTCGGCGGGCCAGGCTCTCGGGGCGATCCAAGAAATTCTCGACAAGCGCGGCAAGGGCGAGCCGCCGATCCGCGTCGGCGCACACGTTGGTGATGTGATCGTCACCGCCACTGACGATTTGCTCGGCCACGGCGTCAACGTCGCGGCGCGACTGCAAGAATTGGCGGAGCCGGGCACGGCGCTCGTCTCTGCGGAATTCCGTTCGATGGCGCGCAACTCGCCGCAGAGTGCGTTCCAATCGAAAGGTCAGAAGCCGCTCGATAACATCGATCAGCGGGTGCAGACGTTCGAGATTCTCTCGAAGCGCCAGAAATTCGCGCGCGCCTCGCGCCGGGTTGGTTGGTTCACCGCGGCGGCGGCCGCGCTCGGCGTGCTGGTCTATTTCAGCCCGCAGCTTTTCAATATCGGCATGGAGTATTGGCGCAATCGCCCGCAGCAGAGCGAGCAGCAGGCCGCCGTGCAGCCGGCGGTGGACGCGCCCGCAGAGACACCGGCATCGCCGGTGGAAGAGATACCGACACGCGTCGCCGGTTACACGTTCACCGATTGCAGCGGCTGCCCGGAAATGATTGTGCTCGCCGGCGGCTTGTTCGTCATGGGCTCGCCCGACAACGAACCTGGCCGCGGCCGCGATGAGGGACCGCAGCGTGAAGTCTCAGTCGCGCCATTCGCGATGGGCAAATACGAAGTGACGTTTGCGCAGTGGGATGCATGCCTGGCCGGCGGCGGCTGCAACGGCTATTCGCCGCCGGATGGCGGTTGGGGCCGTGGCGATCGCCCGGTGACGGGCATTTCATGGCAAGACGCGCAGGCCTATCTCGACTGGCTGAACGCGCAAGCCGGTGGATTGCGCTATCGGTTGCCGAGCGAAGCTGAATGGGAGTACGCGGCGCGCGCTGGCCATAACGAAGCGTACGCGTTCGGTCCACGTGTGACCGCAACCCAGGCGACGTTCCGCGCGCGTCAGACAACACCCGTCGGCGCACATGAAGGCAACGCGTTCAATCTCTACGACATGCACGGCAATGCCGGTGAGTGGGTCGAGGATTGCTACGTCGCCAGTTATGATCTCGCGCCGATCGATGGAGTCGCGGTGCAAGCCGAAGGTTGCCGCCGCCGCGTGTTTCGTGGCGGCAGCTACAACGATCAAGCGCCGGTGCTGCGCGCGGCTGCACGCCGTTCCTCCGAAGAGAACTCACGCACACAGGGCATCGGCTTCCGCGTCGCACGCTCGCTCGACTGAGCTGACCGGAGTGTGACCGGAGGCACAGACAGCGCTCGCGCCTTGCTTCATGTGGCGTTCAGGGAAACGCCTAGAGAAGCTGGGGCAGGGAGCACATGAGCGGACAATTCCGCCTCGCGCAGATTTCTGACACCCATGTCCGCGCGGACGATGGGGGGAAAGCAGCTGCGCAGCTGAAGCGCGCTATCGCGCAAGCCAAAGATTACGACGCTGACATCATTCTCCTCACGGGCGATCTCGTGAACGATGAACGTGAGGATGAGTACGCAGTGCTGGCCGAAGCGATCGCCGATCCGCCGGCGCCGCTCTATGTCATGACCGGCAATCACGACGACCGCGGCTTGATGCGCCGCATGTTGCCCCAGCACACTTATCTGCCGCGCGATGGCGCGATGCACTACACGATCGAGAATTTTCCGGTGCGCATTGTCGCGCTGGACGATCTGGTGGCGGGCGAGACCTATGGCTTGCTGCGCCGGTCTGGAGCCGAGTGGCTGGAATCGGCGCTGTCGGTGGAACGCGGCAAACCCACCATCGTGGCGCTGCACCACCCGCCGTTCATGACCCACGATTTGCTGTTCGATCAGATCGGCCTTCGCGACGCGGAGGAATTCGCCAACGTGATCGCTCGGCACCGCCAAGTGCTGCGGATCATTTGCGGCCATCACCACCGAGTCGCGATCGGCCAGGCGGCGCATGCGCCGGTGATCGTGGCGCCTTCAAGTTCCTGGACCTACGGGTTGGCGCTGGATCAAGGCCAGCAGATCGCGCCGATCACGCCCGAGCAGCCGGGCTGGATGCTCCACGCATGGACCGAGGGCGGCGGCATCGCCAGCCATTACATGGGTCTCTGAGCCAATAGCAGTTGGGCCGGATCTATCGATCCGGCCCGTGCTGCGGTGGCGCCTGGGCGGGGGGAGTAGGTCGGCGCCGTTGGGAGAACACCGGTCCGTGACGTCCGTTCCCTCACATTCCGGAAAATTTAGCCGCCGCCGGTTTTCCTGCTGGAGGTAGATTTGCGGGCCGCTGGCTTTGGCGCGGGCTTGCTCGATCGGACCTTGCTGGGCCCGCGCGTTTTTTCCTTTACCGCCGCCGCTAGGCGTTCCGGACTCATCGAGCGGTAAGGCACGTTCTTGGCGAAGGCCAAAGCGCCTTCCTCGATCTCTTTGCGGGTGTCGGCGTCTACGTGCTTACCGAGACCGGCAAGCATGTAGACCGCTTCGACTGGAACAAGCGCCGCAACGGTTCGGCCGTAACGATCGAAACCAATCACGGCGTTGTCGACCTGAGCGGTCTCGAGAGCTTCCGCGAAATTTGCGCGTGCCTCGGACGTTGAGAGGACTGGCGCCCCCTTCGGTTTACGCGCGCGGCTCGCCGCTTTTTTGCGGTGCTCTCGGACTGATCTCATGTAAACGCCTGTTCTTCCTCTAACACGCCGAACGGATTCAAGGTCCAATCAACGCCAAACAAATACTCGTTCCAAGCTATTGGCGGTGTGTTCCATATCCACGATTGAAGTCGGAGTCGCGAGAAGATGTTTTGACCCGCGTCACACGGCTCCAACCGCCCAGATGCGCTGTAGGTGTCAGCCTTGGCGGAGCTGGTAAAGGATTGATTGATAGGACTGGCTAACCCATCGGCCTGTTGTCGCACTTGTACAAGTGATGCGCAAACACCACGCAAAGCCTGCACTAGCGTACCGCTAGCGTGTTTCACGCGCACGATGTTGCGGAGCAATCGTGGCCATTTCTGGCGCCACAGATGCGCGGCGCGGTGACTAAAATCATCGCTACGCATCTGAAGTTCCCAACTAACGCGATCATATAGCTGCTCGATCGCGCGCTTTGCGTCGCGCAGCTTCTTCTTCGCTTTCTTGGCAATCTTGCGCGGCGGTTGGCGCTCGACTGTCGCACGTGAACCTTGCGGGTCGCTACGGTTGCGGCGTCCGCGGGGACGCGGGCCGATCCGTGCCGGCGGCGGACGCCGCTGCTGGCGCCGCATAGGTGGCGGATCGCCGCCATCGCCCGGCGTTGGGCCGGCAGCCGGCAGCAACTCGTACTCGCGGATGTAGGTGTCGTGATACTTGAGCACGAACCACAGATCGTCGACCGGGAACGCCGTCCACCACTTGTCGAGCTTTTCGATCGGCGGCACGCGCCCGATTACAACAAGCGCGGTCTCACCGCAGAGGGCGCGCTCGGCCTTGTAGATCCGCTCATAGGCGGATTTCGTGACGGCGCGCACATAGTCGGCGGACTTTCCCTTCACATGTTGTTCGGCTTCGAGGCTCCAACGCAAAGCGAACTCATCCGAAACTCTCCGCACGTCGTCGTCCTCCGCCTTCGGC
Organism: uncultured Caulobacteraceae bacterium; assembly: GCA_937967425.1. Next base: position 1,727 of record CALBST010000249.1, on the reverse strand, counting down.
GCCTCAAGCGCAATTGGTGTGAACCCCTGAGGCGGTTTCTCTACCTCCGGCTGAACATCACGCTGCTCCCTCGCAGCTTTCGTTGTTTTCGCCTCTTTTTTTGCCGTCTCCTCTACCTCTGACTGAACTCGCTGCTTTTGTTCTGCTGTTCCTCGTTGTGTCTCCTCTGAAGCCGCGTTTTGATTGATTGCTGACGCTTTCTGCGGTTCGAGTGCCATTATGTAATTGATCCCGTAGTTCCGCGCTTCCCGCTTGTTCTTTAGTGCGGTCGGATCAGAGCGCTCTTTTGTGCGATGCGTCAATCTGCTGTCACATGACATTTTGTACGACTTAGACGAGAGCGCCTTGACGGCGCCGGCGAAGACGCATCTTGTCGCGTGCATCCAGCGGGGCGCGGGGATTGCTTGCAGCTGGTGCGCGGCGCGGATGTTAACTTATTCGGCCTTGCGTATCCCCGGATGTCTCCCTCGTCTCCGGGCTCCGCGCCTCGTTTGGCTCATTTTTCGAGAGCGTCGCCGCTTCGCCGCGCTATAAGCGCGCCCGAAGGAGCCATTTTGCGATGAAGACGAAAGCCGCGGTTGCATTCGAGGCCAAGAAGCCACTGGAGATTGTCGAACTTGATCTCGAGGGACCGAAGCCCGGCGAGGTTTTGGTGGAAATCAAGGCGACGGGCGTCTGCCATACGGATTCATACACGCTGGACGGTTTCGACAGCGAGGCGGCCTGGCCGGCTATCCTGGGCCACGAAGGTGCGGGGATCGTCCGCGAGGTGGGCGCGGGCGTAGCAAGCGTTGCGCCGGGCGATCACGTCATTCCGCTCTACACCCCGGAATGCCGCCAGTGCAAAAGCTGCCTCTCGCGCAAGACAAATCTCTGCACGGCGATCCGCGCCACCCAGGGCAAGGGTTTGATGCCGGACGGCACCTCGCGCTTTTCCTATAAGGGCAAGCCCGTGCTTCATTACATGGGCTGCTCCACCTTCTCGAACTTCACGGTGCTGCCGGAAATTGCGGTCGCGAAGATCCGCAAGGACGCGCCGTTCGAAAGCGCGTGTTACGTCGGCTGCGGTGTCACCACCGGCGTCGGCGCAGTGATCAACACGGCAAAGGTCGAGGCCGGGGCAAACGTCATCGTGTTCGGCCTCGGCGGCATCGGCCTCAACGTCATACAGGGCGCAAAACTCGTTGGCGCCAACATGATCGTGGGCGTCGATATCAATCCTGATCGTGAAGAGTGGGGCCGCAAGTTCGGCATGACCCACTTCGTCAATCCGAAGACGGTCAGCGGCGATATCGTCGCGCATCTGGTCGAGCTCACCGGCGGCGGCGCCGACTACACGTTTGACGCGACGGGCAACACCACCGTCATGCGCCAAGCCTTGGAAGCCTGTCATCGCGGTTGGGGCGAGAGCATCATCATTGGTGTGGCGGAGGCGGGCAAAGAAATCGCGACGCGGCCGTTCCAACTCGTGACGGGCCGCGTCTGGAAAGGCACCGCCTTCGGCGGCGCGCGCGGTCGCACCGATGTGCCGAAGATCATCGATTGGTACATGGACAAGAAGATCGCCATCGACCCGATGATCACCCACAAGCTCCCACTCGAGCGGATCAACGAAGCGTTCGATCTCATGCACAAAGGCGAAAGCATCCGCAGCGTGATCGTTTATTGAGAAGGCGGCGCATGACTGACTGGAAATTGCCTTGGGACGCTTCGTGTCTTTGTGGACG
>CALBST010000248.1 GCA_937967425.1 uncultured Caulobacteraceae bacterium | reverse complement strand
TGGCCCAATCGAGACGGTTGGGCCCGGCTGTGTCAGAGGCCCCTTTGGAGCGCAACGCTGTCACTTTGGGAACGGCACGCGGCTTTCCGCCGCTAGATGACCTGATAAGTTGCCCTCGAGGACTGAGGGAGCGTGACAAGTGGATTGGATTGGTCCGTCAGCCGTGTGGCTGCGGGGAGTGTTGGCGCAGCGTTGGCTTGAGGCCTGGGAGCCGGCAATTGCGGACACACCGGATTGGGCGCTGCTCGCGGCGGGCCCGGCGGCGCTCTTGCTGATCGCGCTCGTGCTGCGGTTCACCGGGCCGGGACCGCGCGCATCGCCCGCAAACGCTCACGCAAAGGCGACGCTGCGCCCTGTGCAAGCGCAATCACGCGAGCCCGTACCTGCGCCGCAGCTCGCGAAGACGGACGAAGCGCCGAAACCACCTCTCGCGGTTACACCGACACCAGCACCTCCCGCAGAGCGACGCGATGCGCCTGCAACGCCAGCCGCGCGCGCAACAGCTGATACTGCGACGGTACTGGCAACCGCGGCTACTCAAACGACCGACGCGCCTGTGCGCCGCGCCAGCGGCGTCCCCGATGAGAACGAGCAGGAGCGCAAGGCGAGAGTGTTCTTGTCTTCGACCTTCCGCGACATGCGCGCCGAACGTGAGATGTTGGCCACAGACACGTTCCCCTCCCTCAAGCGCAAGTTCAGGGCGCGCGGCGTGGAGGTGCAGGAAGTCGATCTGCGGTGGGGCGTCAACGAGGGCGACGCGACGCTTGACGTTTGCCTTCAGGCGGTCAGGCGCTGCAACTGGTTCGTGGGTCTGATCGGCCAGCGCTATGGCACGACGCTCGAAGATGAGGCGACCGTTGCGCAACTGGGCCCTGACTATCCCGCCGTCCGCGAGGGATTGGGCCGAAGCGTGACCGAGATCGAAATTCTCGAAGGCGTGCTGTTGAACGCAAAAGACGACAAGCAGACGCTCTTCTTCGAGCGCGATCCGGCATGGCTCGACACGCTGAATTCAAGCGAGCGGCTTGAGTACGAAGAGCAGGACGCCGACGCGCAGAGCAAGCTCGCCGAACTCAAGACGCGCATCCGCGAGCGGGTCGGCGTCATGCATGCCTACGCCTCGCCCCAGAAGATCGACGCCGTCTTCGGGCAAGCGATGAGCGCGACTCTGGAGAAGGCGTTCCCGCCAATCGAGGGGACCGACGATCCGTTTATGCAGGAGCACCGGCTGCACGCGGCCTACGCGCGCGAGCGGCTCGGGTTTTACGTCGGCGGCGAGGACTATCTTGGCCAGATCGACGCTTGGATGGCGCAAGACGACGCCCCTCCGAAAATCGCGGTGGGAGCGTCGGGTGGCGGCAAGTCAACTTTGATCGCACACTGGTCGTCTCGCTGGGCGCGCGCCCGGCGCAACGACATCGTCTTTGCGCACTATCTCGGCGCGTCGCCCGACAGCGCCAATCCGGCAGCACTTATCCGCCGCCTTTGGGTTCATCTCAACCGGATCACCGGCGACGACATCGCCATCCCAAGCCCGGTCACCGACCTGGATGATCTGCGCGAGCTACTGTCAGACCGGCTCGCGCAGGCCGCGGCTTTCGCAGCGCGGGAGAAGTGCTTCATCCTGATTGCACTCGACGGCCTCGATAAACTTTCAGAGGAGCATCGTGATCTGCGCTGGTGGCCACGCGGGCTGCCGCCGCGCATCAAGCTCTTGGCCTCAAGCCTGGACGGCAAGGCGCACAATGCGGCGCGTGAGCGCCAGTGGAGCGAGCTTGTCGTCACACCGTTCAACGCCGCCCAACAGAGCGCCTTTATCGCCGACACGCTTAAGGGCTGGAACAAGAGCGACTTCCCCGAAGCGCGCAAGCGGCGCGTGCTGGGTCATCCGCTCGCGAGTCTGCCGCTCTTTCTCAAGACTATCCTCGAGGAATTGCGTGTCTCGGCCGCACATGACGTTCTCGATGCACGGCTGGACGGGTATTTGAAGGCGCCTGATATGCCTGACCTCTATGCCCGCATCCTGGCTCAATTCGAGATTGAATGCGGCGAGGAATTTGTATTTCAAGCGTTGTCGCTGATCTGGGCGAGCCGCGGGGGCCTAGAGGAAGACGAGATCGTCGCCATCACATCCGACAGACTGAATTTGGAGCGCGGCCCGGCGGGTCTTGCATGGGAACGGTTGCGCAACCGGCTGGCCGATAATCTGCGCGACACCCAAGGTCGGGTGGCCTTCAGTCACGATTATCTCCGTCAGGCAGTCGAGGCGATTTATCTCAAGAGCGAACAAGCTAAGCGCCAGGCGCATCTTGTCATCGCCGACCGCTTCGCGACGCGCGAACCGGATGAACGACAGGCTGAGGAGCTACCTTACCAATTGCGCGCAGCTGAGGCGTGGCCGCGGCTGGCAGACTTGCTGTTGGATCTCGATCGATTTGAACTCTTGCAAGCGCGCGGGGATACGGAATTGCTGTCATTCTGGTTGGCACTCAAAGAGCACAACGTCGAGAGTTTGCTTTGTCGCGCCATGGAGGCGCGATCAGGCGAAGCGAGCCTGTGGTCCCCCGATGACGCCAAACTAGCAGTGTCTATCAGTGACTTTTTGCGTTTCGCCGGCGCCGCAGGGGAAGACTTTAAGCAGTTATTGGAGAAGATACTCAAAGTGCGCGAGCGCATCCTCGGCGCGGATGACCCCGGTACGCTGGAAAGCTTGAACAATCTCGCGCTTATCCTCATCGAAAGGGGAGAGTCTGAACTCGCGCAGACGCTCTTTGATAGAGCATGGGAAAGCCAAAGGCGGCTCTTGGGTGACGACCATCCCGCGACACTAACCAGCCTAAACAACCTCGCAGGTTGCTTGTTCAAGCGGGGCGATCTCGAGGGTGCGCAGTCGCTTCTGGAAGAAGTGGTGAGAAGACGGGCGCACGTCCTTGGACCATGGCATCCGACCACCCTCAATGCAGTGAGCAGTCTTGCGGCAATCCTGCATAGACGCGGTGATTTCGGTGCAGCAGCGAAACTCTACGCGCGCGTGCACGGAGCGCTACGCCTTTCGCTTGGTCCGGACCATCTCGAAACGCTCAGCGCCTTCAGAAATGTGGCGCGGACGTCCAGTCAGAAAGCCGACGTCGAGAACAAGGTGGAGATGCTTAGGCAGGTATACGAAGAATTTGCGCGTGTTCTTGGACCCGAGCATCCGAAGACGTTGGGGAGCATGGCTGATCTCGCGCGTGAGGTGTCGGCGCGCGGCGATACGCAAGGAGGGCGAACGCTTTTGGAGCAAGTGCTCGAAAGACAAACTCGCGTACTCGGGCAGGAGCACCCCGACACCCTGAGCACCATGAGCGGCCTGGCGGTCGTCATGCTGGAGGGTCGCGAAGACGCCGGAGCGCGCGCCTTGATTGAGCGCTTGCTCGAGGCCCAAATGCGTACACTTGGGCCCGATCATTTTGACACGCTCGCAACCATGACGAAGCTCGCTATGATTCTTTCCATGGCTCATGAGGTAGACAGCGCCAAGGCATTGTATGAGCGAGTACAAGAGGCGCTGGTGCAAACGTTAGGTCCGGACCACCCGGACACCATAACAAGCATGGATGCATATAGCCTTTTGCTTTTTGAAAATCATGATCTCGAGACGGCGCGGCGGGTCCAGTTGCGGGCGCTGGAAGCGAAGGTTCGCAGTCTTGGTCCCGAGCATCCTCAGACGATTGAAGGTGCGGCCAGACTTGCTAGAACGCTCGCCGCGCTGGACAACCTCGACGCTGCGATAGAACTCCAAGAGCGAGTGCTCGAAGTGAGTACGCGCGTGCTTGGCGCTGAGAATGAAGCGACGCTGCGATGCCTGAAAGAGCTCGGTAGGACGTTCTCGGCACGTGGTGATATTGAGAAGGCGTGCGGCCTTTTGCAGACGGCGTTGGAGGTGCAATCGCGTCGCCTCGGTGCCGAGCACGTCGACACAATCGCTGCTATGGTGGACCTGGCTGCGGCGTTGTACGCGGGAGATGAACTCGATGCCGCGCACGCCCTTTTTGCGCGGGTGCTGGAGGCGCAAACGCGAATTCTCGGCGCAGAGCATCCCGACACACTGGCAAGCATGGAAAATCTTGCCGGGGTCTTCTTTACCAGTGGTGATCTCGACAAAGCGCAAACGCTTCAAGACCAAGCGTATGAAGCACGGATGCGCCTGTTTGGCGCCGATGATGACCTCACCAAGACAGCAGCTGCAAACCTTGCGGCGATAGCTGCGGCGCGAGGCGGCTAAACTGCGCCCAATCGCTGGGACGTGATCACTATCGTCCGCTCGAACTATGCCGCAAGCAACTAAACCAGCAGCCTTCAAGCTGTCGACAGCCAATCCGCAACGCCAATGTCGCCCCTCGAGCGCATACGTGCCGCTCGTAATGCGCAGTGCGGTTGACTGAGTTCGGCGATTTCGTGCCCCCTTACGGGATCATGAGGAACGGCCTGGAAGCGCTCATCAGCTTCCTTTCAACCCGACGGCGGCGCCGCTACTGGAAACCCGGCTTTGGCGATAAGCCAGTCCACAGCCGCTTGCGCTTTGGCGCCAGCGGAGAAGAAGGCGCGCGGCTCATCGCGGATGACGTTCAGCCAGCTCGCGCAATAGGCGGCGTGATCTTCTAGATGGTCCGGCGGCAAGCCGATCATCGCGCCCAGCATGGCGCTGCCGATTTCGGCCGTGAGTTCCTCGCGGCTTCTGGCGCGACGATCGGCGGCATAATCCTGCAGCCGATCAAGGCGAGAGGAATGACCGGTAAAGTGGATGAGTTCATGCAGCCTCGTGGCGAGTTCCTGTTCCGCGCTGACGAATGCCTCAAGCGGCGGCATGTGGATCGTATCTGTCGCTGGCGAGTAATAGGCCATGGTGCCACCGATCCGAACTTTAGCGCCCGTGTGCGCAATCCAAGCATTGAGCACCGATGGCGGCGGCGTCTTGGGCGCGATCTCAGCGCCGAAGTCAGCAGGTAGGTTGTCGATCTGCTCGACGTTGAAGACGTGGAAGAGCTTGAGGAAGCGGTAGCGGCGGGTCTCGTCGTTGCCGGCGGTTTCCGCATTATCGCCCGAGCCCTGCTTGGCGATTGCCTGGCCATAATAGACCACAGGACAAGCCTTCTCGCCCTTGCGGACCTGACCGCCAAGTTCGAGCGCCTGGCGATAGGTGAGCCAAGTGCGCTTGGCATGGCCACGCGCGATCTGAGCCGCCCATAGCAGCGGCACATTGGCGCCCCGATAGGGTTCGCCATTGCATCGCAGCGGCAGCCCAGGCGTGGCGGCCAGAGCGCGATTGCGATCCCAGGGTGCGCGCCAGGGCATCACGCCTTGCTCAAGTAATCGAGTGATCTCGGCTGTGACGTGAGCGAGGGCGTCGTGCGCCGATCGTTGCGGCGTGGAGGTCTTGAGAGCGTTGGACCTGGTCATCGGATCTGTCCTGCTGACGCGCGTGTGCGTTCGCGATCACGCGCGATGTTGAGAGAGTGAGGAGGTGGACGGCCGCGCTCGTGCGCGGCCGTAATGCTGCGCTTAAGCCTCGGCGGGGGTTCGCGCGGACAGAGCCCTCGGCTTTTCGCCGCGTTGGAAGCCCGTGATCTCGAGCGTGGTCTCGTAGACCTTCTTGTCGGCGGTCTTGTCGCGCACGCGCGGAACGAGGCGGCCTTCGAGAGTCACGCTCTGGCCTTTGTCGAGGTCGGTCAGCAGACGCTTGTTGAGGTCAGCGTCGAATGACACGCAGCGGATCCATTCGGTGGTGGTGAATTGGCCATCGCGGCCTTCGACGAGCCGATCGGCGGCGAGAGAGATCGAGACGGTGTTGTTTTTGTATTGGTTGATCGAGCCGATGCGGCCTTGGGCGGTGAAGCGGAACATGAGGATTTCTCCCAAAGCGCCGGAGAGCTCCGGCTGGCGCCGCGGGCCTCGCCCGCGATGGTGATGCGTGCGCTTGTGGGAATGAGGAGGCTGGCAAGGGGTCGTGGGACACGACCGAAGGCTTGCCCCTTGCCAGCCTCCGCCCACATGCGATGCGCGATCACTGAAGCGGGAACGGACCGCTGGCGTCGGCGCGTGCGTGCGGTCGGGAAGCCTGCAGAAATTGCGTCCGCTTGGCGCATCGGATCTGGCGCCACACTCATCAACTCTCGAACCGCAACGCCGCTTGCTCGCGTGCGGGCCGGGTGTGAGTGGGCCTGGCCGTCGGCTTCTCGTTGCAGCGTGAGGTTGCTTCACGCGGGCCGCGCATCAGATCAATGCCATTCGAACGGAGAGTGACGAGCCGTGGCCAACGCAACCAAGAAGAAGACAAAGTCGAAAACCGCAGCGAAATCGCGATCCGTCGGGCCGCGCACGGCGGGCGTTGTCGATGTGCAGATCGGCGAGCGTATCCGCAAACGGCGTCTGGCCATCGGCGTTTCGCAAATGCGCCTCGCCGAGGAACTAGGGCTCACGTTCCAGCAGATTCAGAAATACGAAAAGGGCGTCAATCGTGTCGCAGCGAGCACGCTGATGCGCGTTGCCCGGGCGCTAAGCTGCAAGATCACCGACCTCTTGCCCGAGGAGCAATGACGGGTCGAGATTGGGAGGTTCTACTCGGGGTTCTGTTAAACCGGAGCAGAGATTATTGGCGGCAGCGGCGTGAGCTTTTGCAGCGTTGGCGCAGTGCCGTTTCCGTCGCGATCAAATGCGTTGCCCACCGTATTCGCGACCATGCCTAGCTCCTCGACATGCTTTGCGATGGGCCAAAGGTCTTTCGCGGTAATGAATTTGGGTAGCTGCGCGACTCCTTGGATTTTCGGGAACATGCTTGCCTGGGCGGGCTGCGATGGATCGGGTTGATGGGTCGCGTAGACGCCGTGAACATAGTAGTTGCGGTGTTCACGCGCCGAATTGAATGCGGCGATCAAATCCCCGAGCCACGCCTCACCGGGCGAACCCACCCACTTCGGAAGCACGACGATACGCAGTTGATCCTCAACAAACTTTGCGTTCTGCTTCGACAGCTTTATCTGATCGGCGTCGTGAATGCTGCCACCGGTGGTGAGATGGGGGCGGAGAATCTGTCGCGAACAGTGTTCGGCGTAGTTCCACTGAAGGACAATCTTCCCGATTAGCGCGAGAATCTCGGCTTCGCCCGTTGCAGTGCTTGTCATCCTACGCCTTGTCGCGTTTCGTATTCTTGCGGTGGGTATCGGCGAGCAGTTTGCCGACTGTCGTCGCCACTGGCCGCCTTTTCGGTTCGTCCTTGTGCGCCTTCGGTGGCGTGGCAATCATGCGCCGCATGACATCATTACGGCGCTGAGCAATGTCGTCTGAGTTATCATCGGCATGAAATACATTCCCGTTGGAACGACACGAGCGGATGGTGTGCGTTACCGGTCCATTGGCCGGTGCATCTATTGCGGCGACAGCGCCGCGCCTCGAAACCAGGAGCATATCATCCCTTTTGCTATCGCGGGCGACGCCCTTGTTTTCGACGACGCAAGCTGTGACCGGTGCGCGCGAGAAATCAACAAGTTTGAGCAACCGATACTGCGGCGGATGCTTGGTCCGTTCCGTGTGGTTGCCAACGCTCCCACTCGAAACAAGAGAGATCGTCCGAGAACTCTGCCCCTCAAGATAGGAATGGCAGACGAGCATGGCCGCTTACTCGCGCCGCCTGAGACGCTGCAGATCCCTTCCAAAGAAATGCACCTGGTCTTGGTTGGATGGCGCTTGCCTCAGCCTGGCATTTTGTTCGAGGAGGCACCGCCCCGCGATCAGTTACGAGGGCAGCCCTGGTGTCGGATCGATTGGACCACGGCCCAAAAGCACGTGGATCGCTATCGCGACGTAACCGGATGGCGAGGCAACATCGCGGTCAAAATTGGCGACGTCCCGCATGTCGCTTATTTGCGATGGCTCGCAAAAATCGCCCACGGCTATGCGGTTGCCGAGTGGGGTTTTGATGGTTTTACGCACTTTCTGACCGACATAATTCTCGGGCGATCAAATCACTTTTGTCATTACATCGGCGGCGATCAAGTCGTGCCGGAGCCAGGCGAGACGGACGCCATCTATAATATTCGAAGCGGCAGGCTCGTGGGTGATGACAAAACGCTCTTGGCTGTCGAACTACACCTCTTTCCGTTCTATGGGGCGCCCATTCATCACGTCATCGTTGGCGCTCGCGAGCGTACCAGCGATGAGGTCGCGCTCCGTCAGCAAGAGGGCAATGACATGTAAGTGCAAGCCGCGCTGAGACTCGTCCAAGTCATCCCAACTCACGAAGTCTTCTACGTTCTAGCCCCGGCACACCGCTTGAACTCCTCGTAGAGAGGACGAGCAAGGGCTTCTGCTGGGTAATTGCCGGCCTGTCCCGCAGGGGCATGATCAATCCCGGCACCAGGTATTTCCAGTGCATAATCCGGAATTTGTCCCTGAGCTCATGCGCGGGCGGACCGCGTCCTAGTGATTTTCAGCTGGCCCCCAGGCCCACGCCATCACGCAGGCTTCTTTCGCTCCACATTTTGAGCATTTGAGCGAACGCGTCAGGTCGCGCGTGTAGGTGCCTGTGCGCCAGGTTCGCGCGACGCGGCCCCAAAGCCATTTATCGCTGTGCTTGCAGGCCGTGCAGCTGATCCAGATACCTTTGGTCCCGCTCTCGAGACTGATCGGATAGCCACGGTCTTTGTCGTTCCAATAGATCACGGTCGCGCCCTAAGCGACCCCATGCGGCGTCACTTTAGGAAACTCAGCGAGGACCGGCAAACCCAGGCCTCACCAGATGAATGCGCCCAATCCCTCCGTGGGCGTGACCTCAATTGCGGCCGACGCCATCGCTGATGGACAAGTCATGACAAAAGCGCGGGGCGTTCAGCTCTTCTTCTTGAGCCTGATGCCGGGGCCGCCATCGGTGGTGTCGCCGGAGGCCAGGAAGATGATGCCCTTGCGCTCAAGCACGGCGCGCAGGCGCTCCATATTGTTTTCGTACATTTCGCCATTGCCGGTCTCGAAGCGACGAATGGTGGATTCGCTGACCTTGGACGCGGCGGCCAGATCCGCAGCACTCCAGCCGATGGCGATGCGCGCGAGCCTCAATTGCAGCGGCGTGACCATGCGCGCTCATTCATTCCTGTTGACGGGTAAATGATTTCCTGTCACGTTGATGGAAACCATTTACTCTGCCTGCGGTTGGCTCCGCGTGATTCCGATGGGACGGATTCATGACCATGCGTCGCGCCCTTATTCAAGCCGAACCAGATGTTATCGGTCCTGCAACAATCGCCTCGGATGACGGGCGATGCGCCGAGCTTCTGGTTCAATTGCTGCGTCTGCAGCGCCTGTCGGATGCGGCCTACGCGCGTGTGCCAGGCATTGAAGCGGCCTCGCGTGAGGGCGTGAGCGCACGGCGCGAGGCGATGGCCGCGCGCGCCGAAGCGCTCGATTGGAGAATCGATGCCAATGTGCGGGCGCTGACCCTGCATCAGGCAAGCTCCTGGCGCGCCGTCGCACTCAAGCTGATTGCCTGGCGGCGCTACAGCGCCTGGGGTCGCCCGCCGGGTTTCATCGATGCCGACCAGGTGTTGGCGTTCTCCGCCTATTGCGACGCGCTCCGTTTGGGCGACTTGGCAACGATGGACCGAGACAACGACAACGCGGTCTGGGCGTCGATCGCCGGCATTGGCGCCAGCTGAACCGCGTAATCTGTTTGGCTGCGTCTAGGGCTCGATCTGCCCGCTCAGCGCTGCTTTGACTGCTGCCTGGACTCTGCCGGAGACGCGGAGGCGATGTCTGACGGATTCGATATGGCGGCGCACGGTGGCGACCGAGATGCCGAGGTCGCGCGCGATCTCACCGTCGGTGCGGCCGCGTGCGCACAATTGCAGACATTGGCGCTCGCGGATCGACAGTTTCGGCGTGGTGGCAAGCGGCGGCGCGCACAGAAGGGCTGCACGATGGTGGGTGATGACATTGGCGAGTTTGGCCGTGGCGTACGCAGCCGGATCGACATCGACACAATCCGTGACCAGCGAGGAAGAGGCGGCGAGAAAGAGCGTTGGCGCCAGTGCGTGCGTGCGGCCAAAGCGAAGTCCACACTCACGCGCTTCCGCGAGGATACGGCGCTGGCGCCAGGGCAGACCCTGATAGAAGTCTGGATCATGCCAGAGAAAGTCCGACGCGCCGGCTTCGACGGCGCGATAGACAGGGTCGATCAAGAAATAGCGTTGGGTCGAATAATGGCTGACCCATTCGCCCGGATAATTGCAGAAGACATAGGTCGCCCGATCAGGATGCAGCGGATCGGCGTGCCCGCCGAGGGCCGCGTATGCAAAGCCAAGCGCGCGCATGCGGGCGTCCCAGACGCGTTCGAGTTCTGGCAATGAGGCGGCGGCTTCGCAGGCTTGTGCGAAATCCAGCACG
>CALBST010000247.1 GCA_937967425.1 uncultured Caulobacteraceae bacterium | reverse complement strand
CTCCTGCTTGTCATGCTGGCATTGTCCTGGCGCGCCGCCGGCGCGCCGGTGCGCCGGCCTGCGCCTTGGGAGCGCGCCGTTCCTTTGATCAGCGTATTCGCCTTTGGCATTCTCATCCTGGATGTCTTCGTGCTGCGCGCTGCGCAGTTCGAAGAACGCTATTTCACGTTCGCTCTGCTCACCGCGCCCCTCTCGGTGTTCTTGTGGCTCGATCGGCGCGCGGGCGCGCCTTCTCTGATGGGACGCTGGGCGTGGGGTCTTTTGATCGTGGCGCTGCTTGGTTATGGCGCACTAAGCGGGCGAGCGTTGCTGCAGCATCGCACCTGCAATCGCTGCTGGGAAGAAATGGCGACGCCGGCGCTCGTGGACGATCTCGCAAGCCATGGCTTCAGCGGCGGAACCCTCGTTGCCGACCATTACAATCTCGCTGGTAATCTTCGCTTGGCGTTCCCAGGCTCGCGCGTCTACGCCGCCAATTATGTGGTCCCGCAACCCGGTCTTGGCGGCGCCGGTCAGTGCGTCCTGGTTTGGAACGCTCGCAACGCGGGTGATGATTTGCCGCCGGATTTGGCGGCCTTCTTGGCGACCCGCGGCTTGCCGCTCCCTGAAGGCTCGCCGCGGTTTGTTGAGGCGCCGTTGCGTCGCAGCAGCACGCGCATCGATCGTTTCGCCCATTGGCCGCTCCGAGGCGTGGATGGCGATTGTCGAGCATCCTGACCGCGGCGGGCCCTTGAGCGCAACGAGCGACGCGTCCGCCGCCGACGTGCTCGAACGAGACGCGGTGCGCCTTATGGTGCGCGAGATCTTTGCAGAGGCGGGCCCGATCGATACCGAAGATGATCTGCACGAATGGCTAGCGCGGTCTTCGCCGGCAAACCGCTTTGGCGCCAGCTGACAAATGGCAAAGGCGACCTGCCGCACTTGATGCGGCAGGCTTCAGTCGGTCGCTAGGTAGGTCTTGTTGCTTCTGTGCTGCGGCTTAGCGCCCGCCTACCCAAGCCGCGCGTACGCGGGAGCAAAGAGTTTTTCACATCGTATCAGGATGACAATAGCGAAAATCGCTGAAACGGACACGTCGGCGCGCCGCTCGTTTATCCGGCTAGTCCAATCCTGTTCGTGCAATCCGACGTAACGCGCGCCAACCTGAAACAATGTCGATGCTCCGTGTCGGCGCCGCGCCGATCGCGGCGATCACGATGCGGCGGGACGCGCGGGCCATGGCCTCACGCGTCTCCATGCAGCGCGCGATAATCGCGCAGGATGCTCGCGATCAGCCTGTGCACATCCTCACAATCGTTCTTCGTCTCAAGGACGGCGATGGTGAGCTTGCCGCAAATGCCAATCGGCGACGCGGCGACGATGGCTGGAAGCGCCTTGAGCAAGGCGCTGTTTTCGTTGCTAAGCACCTCGATGCCATCGTCGAGATCATCCAACTCACGGCTCTCAGGAAAACGCCGGCGCTGAGCGCGCGTTAGCTTCATCCAGTTGTGCTCGCGATGCAGGCGGGCCTCCAGCCGGCTCCATTGAACCGCGAGACGCTCATGTTCTGCGTTGCGCGCGAGCCAAGTTTGGCACGCCTGTGCAGCAGGATCGGCAGCTCGCGCCGCGCCGGGGAGGAGCGGCACGGCCGCAGCACTCAAGATTAGGCGGCGGCTGGGATCCGGGCGTGCGCTCTCGTTCGCCGCTGAAGGCGGTCGTCGGGACATTACTAACCCTTTTCATCTATGATGATCGAAAAGCTAACAGGCGACCGAGTCGACGTCAACGCAAATAGAACATAAGTGCGAAAATGGAACTTACAGCAGGTCAACTTCGGGCGGCACGCGCGCTGGTCGATTGGAGCCAGGCGAAGCTTGCCGAAAAAACGAAATTGTCCGTTCTCACAATACGGCGGATGGAGGGGGTGCGCGGCCCATCGGGTAGTACGGAGGCGAATGTGGAAGCCGTTCGCCGTGCACTGGAAGGTGCGGGCGTGATTTTTCTCGAGCCTAAGTCGAACAAAGACGGTGGCGCAGGTGTACGATTGAAGCGCTAGACGGCTGCCCGTGCGCGAAACGGTGGATGCTTGAGCCACTTCAATCAGAGAGCTCAGCGCCTGCACCGCTGCTGGCCAGATCTTCGAGCGCATGAGGGCAGTGGTGTGAGTTAGCCGCGAGTGCCTCCTTGAAAGAGGACGGCCAACTGGAGCGCGTTGGTTATTCGGCGCCGTCCCTGGAGAGGAAAGCGGCAAGTTCATCGACCCGAACCAGAGGATAGGATGGCACTTCACTTGAAAGGTGTGGCTGTTCTTCCGCCGTGTAGACCAGAGCGGCGCCGTTGAAGTCCCCTTGGATGAGCATCGTCCGCAGAGCGCGATAATCGGCGGGTTCAATCCGCACGACGCAGCGTACAACGGTTAGAACATCCCCAGCGGTCGAACTGAGCGCTAGGTCCATAGCTCGATCTGACTCCCGCACCCGGGCGAAGATATTTAGGCCGTGTGTTCTGAAATGCTCCTCGCAGAGGCGCGCCACATCACCGAGCGTGTCAGATCCGGACTGTGTTGCGTGTCTCATCGGGTCGAAGCCTATTTGCTCAAGCCACCGTATCAAACTGAAAGCTGCGAACACGTCCCCTGACGAAAATAAGGACGCGGGCCGTAAAGAGATCAAACGTTTCGCGCAATTCCCGTAGCTAGGGAAACAACCTCTTGGCAATGGGCCCTTCGGCCCAATGACGCTGCGCGTCCCAGGGCTCAAGGTGGCTAGCGACGCCAAACGCGAGCGGACATGCGCAGCGCAATCATCATTGCGGTTTCACTTTTGATCGCGCTGATCGGAGCAGGGGCCGCCACGCAATATCTGGCGCAGGTTTTCGCGTATCAGCCGGCGCTGGGTGGACCGTGGATGAGAACGGAAGCGGGAACTCTCTATGCACCTTGGGCGGTCTTCGAATGGACTGAGCGCTGGTCAGATCGTTTTCCCAAACCATTCGCGGTCGCACGTCTTGTCGTGCTTGCCGGCTTCGCGGCGGGGATTCTTGTCGCGGCTCTCGGGTTACGACAACGGTTTCAGCTCAAACCGTTCGGCAAGGACGCATGGGCAAACTTCGCCGACATAGAGTCAGCCGGGCTCTTTGCAGAGCAAGGCGCCATCCTCGGCAGGTTCCAGGGTGAAATCCTGGCTTATGACGGGCCGGGCCATCAGATTCTGATCGGCGCTTCGCGTTCGGGCAAAGGCCGCGGTCACATCGTGCCGACGCTTCTGTCATGGAGCGGATCGGCAATCGTGCTCGACGTGAAAGGAGAACTCGACCACGGCGACCCCCGGCACGGGTTTCCGGGCGCGTCTGGATATCGCGCGCTGTTGGGACCGGTCTTGCGCTTTGCGCCGACCCAGAGCTCATCCAATTGCTTCAATCCGCTCTTCGAAATTCGCAAAGGCGAAAACGAAGTCCGCGATGTTCAGAACGTGGTCGACATCATCGTCGATCCACACGGGCAAACCCGCGGCGGCGAGCGGTTTTGGAATGACAGCGCCAAGAACATTCTAACCGGCGTCATCTTGCACGTGCTCTACACTGAACCGGTGGAGCGCAAAACGCTTGCGGTCGTGCGCGAAAAGCTCGCCGACCTCGACCGCGCCGCCGACGAGATGCGCTCGACGCTTCATCGCCTTAATCCGCGCACCAACATGCCAGAGGTGCACCCTGAAGTTCTGCACGCCTCCACCTCCTTTCTCACCGGTGAGGAGCGTCTCCGCTCAGGCATCAAGGCAACTGCGGAATCCTTCTTCGGCATCTTCGCCGATCCGGTCGTAGTCGAGAAAACCAGCCGCTCGGACTTCCGCATCGGCGATCTCATGTGCGCAGAGCGGCCGGTCACACTTTACCTCCAGCCGCCACCGTCAGATGGCCCACGCCTCATGCCGCTGATGCGTCTCTTCATTGGTCAGGTCGCGCGCACTTTGATGGAAGATCAGACCCGCGACGGCCATGGCCGCGAGAAGCGTCACCGCTTGCTTTTGATGCTCGACGAGTTTCCTCAACTCGGCCGTCTCGACTTCTTCGAGAAGATGATGGGCGCCATGGCCGGTTATGGCCTCAAAGCGTTCCTCGTTTGTCAGTCGCTCAATCACGTGATCAAGGCCTACGGTCGCGACAACGTCATCCTCGACAATTGTCATTGCGTGACCTCATTCGCCGCAGCCGATCCAGAGACCGCCAAACACATTGCGGAAATGGGCGGTGAAGTCTGGGAGATGCGTCCGCAGGAAAGCGAACATCGCCCCCGCTCAATCCTAGGTCCGCAGAAAGGCGCCATCACCTATCGTGAAGAGCGCCGGCCGTTGCTGCTGCCTGGAGACGTGCGTGGTCTTCCCCAAGACCAACAGCTCATTTTCGTTTCTGGTTGCAAGCCCATCCGCTCGAAGAAACTGCGCTTCGATCAGGAGCCGATCTTTGCAGAGCGCCTGCGGCCCGCCGCGCCCAGCGTCGCCGCGCTCGTACATGACAATGAGTGGCGCGACGTGCGCGCGATTGGCCGTCTGGTAAAGGAGAAAAAGCCGGTAACGCCAGCGAAGCGGCAAGAGCCGTCAACGCCGCCCCGCGCGCAATCCGACTTGTTCGAAGCGGATGAAGCGAAGGTTGCGCCGCCGACGCCGCCGACCGC
>CALBST010000246.1 GCA_937967425.1 uncultured Caulobacteraceae bacterium | reverse complement strand
ATTCCCCGTGCGCACGATGGGCGCCGCGCCGCGGAGCTGGACGCCGTGCCTTAGCGCCGAGCGGACGCGGGCAAGCAATTCAGCGACGCCAAAGGGCTTCGTAACGTAGTCGTCCGCGCCGAGGTCGAGCGCCCGCACCTTCGAGGCTTCGTCTTCGCGCGCCGTCAGAACGACGATTGGCGTCAGGTCTCCGAACTGACGCAGGTCGGAGAGCAAGACCAATCCGTCCGCATCGGGCAAACCGAGATCGAGGATCATCAGATCGGCCTTGCGCTCCGCCAGGCGTTGGCGCGCTGCCGTGACACTCCCCGCCTCGCTCACGGCGTAGCCTTCCGCTTTCAGCGTTGCAGCCAAGGTCGAGCGAAGCGGCTTATCGTCCTCAATGACGAGCACCCGCTGAGCGTCTGCGGTCATACGCCTTGATCCGCTATCGGAAGCCTTATGCACACCGCGGCGCCTGGCCGATCCGAACGGTTGGCCGCCTCGATCGATCCGCCCTGCGCTTCAAGGAAGCCCTTGGCGATGGCGAGGCCTAGACCTGTGCCTGGCGGCCGGCCGTCTCCTTCTACGCCGCGCGCGAACTTGTCGAACAAGCGCTGCATCGCATCAGGCGGAAACCCGGCGCCTTCGTCCAACACCTCAATCGTCACGCGCGAATCCTGACGGAACGCCCGCACGAGGACGGTAGAGCCATCGGGCGCATACTTGCCGGCGTTCTCAAGCACATTTGCGATTGCCGCCTCGACGAGATCGGCGTCGACGATAACCCGGGGCAACGCAGTAGACACATCTCGCGACACGATCTTGCCGTGAAGTACCCCGCGTGTGCGTTCCAAGGCGCGCTCGACCAGGTCTGCGACCTCGATGGGGTGGCGCTTTACGTGGACGGCGCCGGCATCGATGCGGCTCATATCGAGCAGGTTCTCGATGAAGCGCGTCAAACGTCCTATTTCGCTGCGCGCCGTTTCAAGCAATTCGGCTTTAGTCGAGCTGTCGTGCCTGTCCCCGTATTGCTGCAGGCTCTCAATGGCGCTGCGGATGGTCGATAGCGGTGTCTTCAGATCATGGGAGACTGAAGCCAGCAGCGTGCCTTTGAGCCGTTCGCTCTCAGCCTCCACGCGCGCATCCGCGGCTTCGTGCTGGTAACGCGCGCGGTCAAGCGCCACGCCGGCCTGCGCTGCGATGAGATCCAGCACGCGGCGCTGGTCGGGATCGAGCCGCTCAGCATCATCCAGCGGCCGAACCCCAATCACCCCAACAAATCCATGCTCACCGGGGATGGGAAGGAAGAGCCAACGGGCGCCGTGCAGGGTGTCAGAACCGCGCCCAGCTTCACGCCGCTGGGTGAAGGCCCATTTTGCTGCTGCCAGATCATCGGCGCCGAGCATTTCCGGACCCGGCGCTTCTCCGATTGGCTCAAGTTCGCCATTCCGCGCCGACAGCACGACCACACGTGCGAACATGAGCTTGGAGGCGGTTTCGGCCGTACTGGTGGCAATCTCGCCTTCTGCTTCCATGCCCACAAGTCCGCGCGCAAACGTCTCAAGATCGGTCGCGCGCCGCGCCTGTTTGCGGGCGATGAGCGTCTGCGCCCGCACACGCGCGGCCACCCCACTGACGGCTAACCCGATCGCGATGAAGAAGATGAAGGCATAAATGTTGGAGGGATCGGCAATTGTGAAAGTGTGCAACGGCGGAATGAGGAAAAAGTTATACGCAAGAGCGGACGCAACCGCGGTGAAGATCGAAACAGCCATGCCATAGCGAATGGCGGCGGCAATGATCGCGAGCACATACACCAGCGATATGTTGGGCAGCTGAACCCAATCGTTGATTGCGACCGCGAACGTTGTTGCGATCGCGATCAGGAATGAGGCGCTAAGGTACCCTCCAGGATCGCCGAGCGATGGAAGGCGGATGGCTTCCCCAATGACGGCGCCGGTCTTCTGCTCGTCGCGCGGGCAGATCTCGATCGCGATGTCGCCGGCACCTCGCACCAGCCGCCGAATGATCGATCCCCTCAGCAACTCGAACCAAAGCGGTCTTGCAGCCGCGCCAATTACAATGTGCGAGACGTTCTGTTCCTTGGCATAAGCCACAATCTCGGCTGCACGATCATCGCCGGTCAGCGAGCGGGTGAGCGCGCCGAGCTCTTCAGCCAGCCTGAATGCCTCCAACAAGGCGTCGCGCGAGCGTCTTGGACCGCGCTCGGATTCTGGCGTCGCGACATGGATCACCTCCCATGGCGCGCGCAGCCGATCCGCGAGGCGCTTGGCGCGGCGCACAACGGTCAGGGCGGCCGGCGTGGAATCGATGCACGCAAGCACGCGTTCGCTCGCCTCCCACGGTCCTTCAATGCCGTGCTCGGCCATGTGCGCTCGCAGGGCGTCGTCCACACGCTCTGCGGCGCGCCTAAGCGCCAACTCGCGCAGTGCGGTGATATTTCCGGCGCTGAAGAAATTGGCGAGCGCGCGCTGCGCCACTTCCTGGGGATAGACTTTTCCCTCCCGCAATCGCTGCAGGAGTTCTTCCGGCGTGATGTCCACGACCTCGATCTCATCGGCGATGTCGAGCACGCTGTCGGGTACGGTTTCCTGCACCTGCACCTTCGTAATACGCGCAACGATGTCATTGGCGCTTTCCAGGTGCTGCACGTTCATCGTCGAGAAGACGTCAATCCCAGCGGCGAGCAGATCGCGCACATCCATCCAGCGCTTGGGATGACGCACGCCTTCGGCGTTCGTGTGCGCCAGTTCATCGACGAGCACGAGCTTCGGCTTACGCTTCAGGATCGCATCGAGATCCATCTCCTTGAGGGTCTGGCCGCGATACGAGATTTGCCGGCGCGGGACGATTTCGAGTCCCGCCAACAAGTGGCGCGTTTCATCGCGTCCGTGATGTTCGACGACGCCAATAACAACATCCACGCCTTCGCGCTTCTTGTTGTGCGCCTCGATCAACATCTCGTAGGTCTTGCCGACGCCGGGCGCCGCGCCGAGGAAGAGCTTGAGCCGGCCGCGCCCCTCCTTCGACGCCAGCTTCAACAAGGCGTCCGGTGATGGGCGGGTGAGTTCTGTTTGCGGCATGAGTTATCAGGGGTTCGCCGTTTGCACGCGTCCATCCTCATCTAGAGCAAGGTTCAGCCGAAGGACATTCACGGCAGGCTCACCCAGAAGGCCTAGGAACGGCGCTTCAGTGTGCTCATCCACGAGCGCTGCCACCTGGTTTTCCGGCAAACCGCGCGCGGCGGCCACGCGTGCAATCTGAACACGTGCGGCCGCTGGTGAAATATGGGGATCGAGGCCGGAACCGGAAGCGGTGACGAGGTCGGCCGGGATTTCACCCTCCACGCCTGTCTCGCGAATCCGCGCCACATCGCCCTCGATACGCTCCGCTAATGCGCGCGACGTCGGCCCGTAGTTTGATCCTGATGACGCACTGGCATTGTAGCCGTCGCCCGCCGCGGACGGGCGCGACCAGAAATAGCCGGGGCTCGTGAAGCTTTGGCCGATCAGCGCCGAGCCGACGACGCGGCCGTCACGCTCAATCAGGCTGCCATTGGCTTGCGATGGAAAAGCTGCCTGCGCGATCCCAGTGATGGCAAACGGATAGGCTAGCCCGAACAATAACGCGAAGAGCGCGAGAAGAACGATGGCTGGACGAATGTGTGACATGTGGACTCTCCTCACGCCAACCCAATCGCGGAGACCGCGAGGTCGATCAGCTTGATGCCGACAAATGGCGCGATGATGCCGCCCAGTCCGTAGACCGCGAGGTTCCGCGCCAGAAGGGCGCCGGCCGGGGCTGGCTTGTAGGGAACGCCGCGCAGCGCGAGCGGAATCAGCAGCACTATGATAATCGCATTGAAGATGATGGCCGAGAGGATCGCGCTGTTATCGCCGGGTCCGCTGGACAGGCCCATCACGTCCACACCCGCAAGCTGCGGATAGAGCGCCACGAACATCGCCGGGATGATGGCGAAGTATTTGGCCACGTCATTGGCCACGGAGAACGTCGTGAGTGCGCCGCGCGTCATCAGCAACTGCTTACCGATGCCGACGATCTCGATGAGTTTCGTCGGGTCGCTGTCGAGATCGACCATGTTGCCGGCTTCTCGCGCCGCGACGGTGCCGGTCTGCATCGCCACGCCGACATCTGCCTGCGCAAGAGCCGGCGCGTCGTTCGTGCCGTCGCCGCACATGGCAATGAGGCGTCCTTTCGCTTGCTCGCTGCGGATGAGTTCAAGCTTCTTCTCCGGCGTTGCCTGGGCCAGAAAATCATCGACGCCGGCTTCTGCGGCGATCGCCGCGGCGGTCAGCGGATTATCGCCGGTGATCATCACTGTGCGGATGCCCATGGAACGCAGCTCCGCAAAGCGCTCCTTGACGCCGCCTTTCACGATGTCCTTGAGATAGACGATGCCAAGCGGGCGCCCGTCCCGCGCGACGGCGATCGGCGTGCCGCCGGCCTTCGCGATCCGATCAGCGATCTGTTGCATTAACGCAGGCGGCGTCCAGTTGGCGCCGTTGACCTCTTTGAGATGGTCGATCACCGCATCCACGGCGCCTTTACGGATCCTCGCTCCATTCCAATCGGCGCCGCTCATGCGCGTCTGCGCGGTAAACGGAATGAACCGCGCGTTGTGCTCGGCCGGATTGCTCGGCCGCAGACCGTGGCGCTCCTTCGCGAGCACGACAATAGAACGCCCTTCTGGCGTCTCATCGGCGAGGCTGGCCAGCTGCGCAGCCTCGGCCAGCTCCTGCTCCGTCACCCCCGTAAGCGGGTGAAACTCCGTCGCTTGGCGATTGCCGAGCGTGATCGTGCCGGTTTTGTCGAGCAAGAGCACATCCACATCGCCCGCCGCTTCTACGGCACGTCCCGACATCGCTAGCACGTTGAAGCGTACGAGCCGGTTCATGCCTGCGACACCGATGGCCGACACGAGGCCGGCGATGGTCGTTGGGATGAGCGCGATGAGCAACGCAACGAGCGCGATCCCGCTCACGCCGCCAGGAATATACGCCGCGAACGGAGGGATCGCGCCGACAGCGACCAGAAACACGAGCGACAGCGCCGCAAGCAGGATCGCGAGGGCGATTTCGTTCGGCGTCTTGCGCCGGTCCGCGCCTTCCACCAGTGCAATCATCCGGTCAAGGAAGGAAGAGCCACGCTCGGCTGTGATGCGGATAACGATGCGGTCGGAGAGCACGCGTGTGCCGCCGGTGACGGCCGATCGGTCGCCGCCAGATTCGCGGATCACCGGCGCCGACTCGCCCGTGATAGCGCTTTCGTCCACGGTCGCGACGCCTTCAACCACCTCTCCGTCGCCTGGGATCACATCGCCAGGCCCGCAGACCACCAGATCGCCAATCCTGAGATCGGGCGCAGCAACTTCTTCTTGAACTGTCGCCTTCAGGTCCGAAATGCGCTTGGCGATCGTTTCCGTGCGCGTCTTGCGCAAGCTCGCCGCCTGCGCCTTGCCGCGGCCCTCGGCGACAGCCTCGGCAAAATTTGCGAACAGCACGGTCAGCCACAGCCACAGCGTGATCTGACCAGAGAAGAGCGCGTTGCCGCCCTCCGTCAAATCGCGAATCCAGAAGACCGTTGCGAGCAGCGCCGCCACCGCGGTGACGAAGATCACCGGATTGCGCGCGAGCCAGCGCGGATCGAGCTTTTTGAAAGCATCGGCGATGGCCGGGCCAAGGATGGCCATCGTGAACATGGACGGGACAGGTTTGTGAGCCATGACAGATGTCTCTCAGAAGAGTTCGCCGCGCATCAGCGCGAGATGCTCGGTCACAGGGCCCAGCACGAGCGCCGGGAAGAAGGTGAGGCCGCCCATGATAAGAATGACGCCGACGACAAGGCCGACGAAGAGCGGGCCATGCGTCGGGAACGTACCGGCGGATGCGGGGATCTTCGGCTTGGCCGCAAGCGAGCCCGCCACGGCCAGCATCGGCACGATCATCGCGAAACGACCGATGAGCATCGCCAGGCCGAGCGTCAGATTCCAGAATGGCGAGTTTGCGGTGAGGCCAGCGAACGCCGAACCATTATTCGCCGCGGCCGACGAATACGCATAGAGTATTTCGCTGAAGCCGTGCGGGCCTGCGTCTTGCGGGCCTGCCGTGCCGCCCTCCATCGCCGTGCGCCATTCGGGCATCGCGCTCGCGAGCGCCGTGAACGCCAGGATTGCAAACGGCACGATCAGCAAGCCCAGCATAGTGAGCTTCATATCGCGCGCTTCGATCTTCTTGCCGAGATATTCCGGCGTGCGGCCCACCATCAGCCCAGCCACGAAGATGGCGAGGATGATGTAGAGCAGAATGCCGTAGAGCCCTGCGCCCACGCCGCCGACGATAATCTCGCCGAGTTGCATGTTGAACATTGGGATCATGCCGCCCATCGGCATGAAGCTGTCGTGCATTGCATTCACGGCGCCGCACGAGGCGGCCGTCGTGATCACAGCGAACAGCGCAGAGGTGACGATGCCGAAGCGGACCTCTTTGCCCTCCATATTGCCCGCGGCAGGATCGAGACCCGTCGCCATGTGTACTGGGTTGCCGCCCGCCTCGGCCCAGTAGGTGACGCCGACCCCGGCAATGAACAGAACGCCCATCGCCGCCAGGATCGCCCAGCCTTGGCGCTCATCGCCCACCATGCGGCCGAGCACGTTGGTGAGCGCTGCGCCGATCACGAAGATCGCGAGCATCTGCACAAGATTGGACAGCGCCGTTGGATTCTCGAACGGATGCGCGGCGTTGGCGTTGAAGAAGCCGCCGCCATTGGTGCCGAGCATTTTGATCGCGATCTGGCTGGCTACAGGGCCTAGCGCCAGAGTTTGCTCTCCGCCCTCCAGTGTCGTCGCCGTCGCGCTGGCCGCGAAGGTCTGCGGCATGCCCTGCCAGATCAGAAAGGTCGCGATCAGGACTGAGATCGGCAGCAGCACGTAGAGATTGGCGCGGGTCATATCGACCCAGAAATTGCCGATAGCGTCGGCGCGCGAGCGCGCAAAGGCGCGGATGAACGCGACGGCGAGCGCAATGCCTGTCGCCGCCGAGAGGAAATTCTGCACCGTCAGCCCGGCCATCTGACTGAAATGGCTGAGCGTGGTTTCGCCGCCATAGCTCTGCCAGTTGGTGTTGGTGATGAACGAAACGGCGGTATTGAACGCCAAGTGATCGCTCATCGGCGCGAATCCCTGCGGATTGATCGGCAGAAGGTGCTGCAGGCGTAGGATCGCATAAAGCAGGAGAAAGCCGGCGATGTGAAACGCGAGCGTCGCGAGCGCGTAACCCTTCCAGCTCTGCTCCGTCTTTCCGTTTATGCCGCCCAGCCAATAGATGACGCTCTCAACGGGCCGCAGCACCGGCGAGAGGAACACTTTCTCCCCCGTGAAAACGCGCGCCATGTATCCGCCGAGCGGCCGCACCATGAGCGCGATCAATCCGACGAAAAGAGCGATTTGCAGCCAGCCCAGTACGGTCATTGCAGCACTCTAGAATTTGTCTGGCCGCAACATCGCGGTCAGCAGATAGGCAAACACGATCACGCCTGCGATTGCGCAGAGGGCATATTCGAACGCCATCACGCCCTCCCGCACGCATAGACGAACAGCACGAGCAGCGCGAAGCCGCCAACGCCGACGCCGATGTAAATGAGATCGCCCATTAGGATGCTCCCAGTTATTGCGGCGACCAGCCGACGCGCGCCAGCACCCATCCGATCGACGCCGCCAGCCCGACGAGAACGGCGACGCCGCAAAGGCCGCCAAGGATAGAGGAGAGGATGCGCATCAGCATTCGCCTCACAGCGCGCGCTTGATGGTGAAGATCACGCGATCGTCTGCCCGCGCTTCGGTCGTGAAGGCTTGCGTGATCAGATCATCGGTCGCTTCGACATCAGTGCCAACATAGCGCAGATCGAGCGTGAAGCCATGTGTGGCGTGACTCGCACCGACGTTCCAGGTCGTGTACTCGTCGCTGAAGTCGCCGGCGAATACGCCCGAGACATCGTCAACGCTCTGATAGCCGACAGCGCCCGACAACGAAAAATTGTCGCTGAACGAATAAGCGCCGCTCGCTTCAAGGTAATAGGCTTCGCCGGTCTCGCCGGTGAACTCGGGGGAGTAATAGGCCGCAACGCCCAGCGTCGCGCCATCAGCCGGCGACACCGAAGCCTTCACATAGCCTTCGACGTAGTCGAGTTCGCCTTCAACGCCGCCACCAGCCTGGATATCCGTGACGCCCGGATAGAAGTAGCCGATCACGCCAAGATCGAACGTGACCGGTCCAACCTGCGGCCGCACGCCGCCATAGAGATCAAGCTCGATGCCCGAACCGGCGCCGAGCTCCTCGAAGTCGACGTTGGACGCCCACGTGCCGGCATAGAACATGCCGTTCGTGTAATCGAAGCCGCCTTGCAGCGCGGGATTGCCGCCGGTCTGCGACAGCCCGCGGAACGCGTAGTCTGTCGCGAGCGCGACGTTTCCGGAAATCGACGGCCCGTTCTGGGCCAACGCGGGCGTTGCGCCGAGAAGTCCGACGCCAAGCGCAACCGCGCCAACAGTTCTGCTCCACATGAGGCGACTCCCTGGTGCCTGAAACGCAGCCGACGTGGCGCGGCGGGGCATAGGAAATCGATACGGGTCGGTACGATTTTGATCTGACGCAACGAAAGGCGCCGGCAATAGGATTTCTATTGTGACACCGTACGCCCGAAAGGCGGCCGTCCCCACGGACGGTTGTCTGGCTGCAAGCGCGCCAGCAGTTCGTCAGCCACGCAGACAATCGCGATGGCGGCCAGGTGCAGCGCCACGACGAGCGCCGCGAACGCAGCGCCAGCCGGCAATGCGAGCAAAGAAACTGACAGGAAGACGATTGCCAGAAGGGGTGCGCCGGCGACCGTCGCCAGCACGTTTGGCGAAACGGTGCGGTGCACGCCGCCTCTTCTAGCGGCCGCGGCGGGCGCTCTGTGTTGGCTTGACGCGTGCACGAAGCGAGGCGTCGTCAGCCGCGAACTGCCGTTCGCGCCGCTTGTCCCACATGACCGGCAAGGCGGGCCAGCGCGAGCATACCGATTAGCACCAAGAGGCGAAAGCGGTGTCGCAGATGTGCTCCTTGCGGGCATAGGAAATCGATACATCTCAAACCCGATCCGGCAGCATCGATTTCCTACGGGCGTCGGGACCAAGTAATCTCTGCGCCCGCACTGGGGCGCGTCTGGTCACTTGGCTATGTTGCAGGACCCCTTTTTCGTCACCGCCGCCATCGTCTGGTCGGTTCTAATCGTGCTGGCGATCGGCTCATCATGGGCGGATCACAACGCGAACCGCTGAAGACGTCCACGGCTGCAACGACCGCCAGTCATTCCGCGGTGAAGGCGCACAGTCGCTCCTTCGCGCGATGGATCGAGCGCACGTCCGCTTTCGCGCCCCCAGGCAGCCGAGCGAAGTCCGCTCTTGCCCCGAAGCAGTCGTTCGCGCTTCCGTCGGCTTCATCCGAAAGCGACCCTTTCGTCAGCGCCCCAAAGCTGACGCCGGCAGGCGAGGCGGCGCCGTCGCGACTCAAAGCACTTGGTGCTCGGATGGTGTCACGGAGATGTCGCGCAACTTGAATAAAGGCCTGCGAGACTCACCGGGTGCATGGCGTGACGAAGCACATCAACGATCTTGTGGCCTCGCGACGCTCGGTGTTGGGCGGGCTCGCGGGCCTGCCATTGTTGAACCTTGCAGGTTGCGCCTCCACGCCGGCGGACCATGCTTTATCCGAAACGCCCGCGACGCTGGGATTCACAAGCGTCGCCGCGACGAACGCCGACACGATCACCCTGCCGGCCGGCTATCGCTGGCGCACCGTGATCGCCTGGGGCGATGCACTGTTCGACGGCATCTCGGCAGAGTTCGATCCGGACGCGCTGACGCGCGGCGAACAAGAACAGAGATTCGGGCAGAGCAACGACATGCTGGCGCTGTTCGGGTCAGAGTATGCATTCCCGCCGCCAAAGGACCAGGACGGCATGATCCTTTGCGCGAACAACGAATACGCCTCCTTGGAGCTCGCCTACCCGTCGCTGCCATCGCCGCAGAACCTCACTGCGGGCCAAGTGGAGGCGCTCTATGCAGCGGTCGGCGTCAGCATCGTGGAGTTGGAACACGATGGCGCCGGTTGGCGCGCGCTCCGCAATTCCGCGCCAAGGCAAGGCCGCAACCGCCGGATCACGCCGTTCACACCAGTCCAGTTCACGGGACCGGCTGCGCGTCATCCTTGGATCCTGGCGGCGTCGCGCATCGTGAATGAGTGCGAACCGAACCGCCAAGAGGGCGCCGTCAGTTGTGGCACGGTGGCCAATTGCGCAGGCGGCCAAACTCCTTGGGGCACATACCTGAGCGCCGAGGAAAATTTCGACGGCTTCTTCAGCGGTTCAAGCAGTGATCTTGATGCCGCGCGCCGCGAAGGAGCCTTAGCGCTCGACGAAAGCTCCTTCGGATATCCGAACGGTGGGCCGGAGGCGCTGGCGCCACGCCAGTTCCGTGTAGCGGAGAATCCGCACGGGCCATCCCTCTACGGCTGGATCGTGGAGATCGATCCCTACGACCCTACTTCGACGCCGAAGAAACGCACAGCGCTGGGCCGGAAAAAGAACGAATGCGCTACAACAGCGCTCGCCGCGGATGGCCGCGTTGTCGTCTACATGGGCGATGACCAGCGTAACGAGCACGTCTACAAATTTGTGACCCACAGCCACTTTAATCCTTCGAATCGAGATGCAAACACGGACTTGCTTGACGATGGGCAGCTTTATTGCGCGCAGTTTCTCGAGAACGGCGGCGGCCGCTGGCTCGCCATCACCGCGGACGCCGCCAATGCCGCGGCGGCGGCAAAAGAGTCTCCGATCCGTTTCGCGGATCAGGCCGACGTGCTCATGCGCGTGCGCGATGCGGCGCGTCTGCTCGGCGCCACGCCAATGGATCGCCCCGAAGATGTCGAAGCCGTCTGTGACGGCAATTGTCGCGGGCTTGGCCCGGTGCTGATTGTGTGCACGAACAATAGCGAACGCGGCTTTGAACGCCCCGGCAATCCGCGGCGGGACAGCGCGCGCCCCTCCAGCGCGCAGAACAATTTGCCCGGCCATATTCTACGCATCGACGAGGATGGCGGCGATTGCGCCGCAGAGCGCTTCAGTTGGGACGTGTTTGCGATGGGCGGCGATCCGAACGCCAGCGAACTGACTGCCCAGGTGCGCGGCGGCGGCGCCCCTGCGCACATCTCCACCAAGGTCGCCGGCGAGGAGACAATCACGGGCGAGCGCTTTGCTTGCCCCGACAATCTCTTTATCGACTCGACGCATCGCGTTTGGATCGCCACCGATGGCAACGATGCTGTGTTCGCGGACTGCAACGACAACGTCCTCGCGACAACTCTCGCGAGCGCGGGGCCAAGGCAAATCAAGCGATTCCTGGTCGCGCCGGTGGGAGCTGAAGTGTGTGGACCGCTGATGGCGCCAGACGAGCGCGCATTTTTCTGTGCGATCCAGCATCCTGGCGCGAACAATGCCGAGGGCCTCGACTTTGCCCAGTCGCGCTGGGCCGGCGGCGGGCGTCCACCCTCCAACTTCCCCGATGGCGGCAACGCCTGGCCGCGTTCGGCTGTCATCGTAGTGACGCGCGAGGATGACGGCAGGATTGGCGACTGACTGCGCTAGCGCATGGTCATTTGGGCGATGTCACGCTCTAAGTCTCGAATTTGGCGAGCGAGGTCAGTTTCAAGTTTGTGCGCAGCCTCGCTCAGTGGCGCTCGCGTCACAGCCACAAGCGCCGCGCGAGCGCGCTCCAGCCTCTCCCGAAGCTCCGGAGTTTGAATGACGCCCGCAAGGCCACGTCTCTTGGGTCTGTTCATATTCTCTCTTCGGCCGGGCTTTTGAGCATTGAACGGTGAATTAGCAAGGACGTCGCGATCGTGACGGTTGCTGCGCACGAACCGCCCAACGAGCGGCGCTCTATTTGGCGGAACCATGTGACCCAACGCTCTGGAAGCTTGGGTCTCTATGCGAAGTTTTTCTTTCGGTTTTGTGACACACTCTCGCGCAAGGGGAGTCCACTGCATACCCGGCCACGCCACTCCGCTAGAAGGCGAATGAGTTCTATCGGGAGAGGCAGCCATGGCTCAAAAGAAGGATATCAAACGAGCGGCGCGCGCTGTGTGGGACCGCGTGAAGGCATTGCGGGACGAGCGCGCCAAACTCTATCCAGCCGACGAGTTGGAGGCTTCCGCCAGGGACCTGGCGCAGTGCGCTGACGATCTCAACCAAGTCGCCAGGGAAAGAAGCCTTATGTCCGCCATGCCGCCAAGCGCCGACCCTCAAAAGAGCAAAACTCGCAAAGGCAAATCTCCACCCTCGACGGAGGGCTAACGTCTATCCAATAATTCTGCGAAGTGTCGTCTGCTGGTGTGCGGACGCGTACGGCGATCACCTGGGCTGAGAGCCGGCTAACCGACCGCCGGCGGCAGCCGCGTGAGCGGCCACAGCTACGGGTGACGGCCTTGGTTGCTTTCGCAAGGTCTCAAGCAGCATGTTCGCAGTGCCCCAGAAACGCGCGCGCCCGCGATGGCCCACGGTCCAGCTGGTGTAAGCTGCTATGATGTCCGCATCGCCCGGCTTGAACGCCACTCACGACTTCCGCTTCTGCCCCGGAGCCGACATCGACGGGGTGACGCTCGTGACGTCTGCTGTGCGAAAAATCACATCGCGTGTGACGACAGCTGCTGCCACGCTGCAGAAGCTCACTTCTTTAGGCGCACGCCAGAGCCACCGTCTTTGTTTTGCTTGGCGTCGAGAAAGACAATCCCAGCGCCCTCAAGCGCGCGTCGAACCGCTTCCACATTGGCGTCCGTGCTTCCCTCTGGACCGCGCACCCCCTCCATCCGCTTGATTGTTTGCACGGAGAGTTTTGTCGCCTCTGCAAGATCCTGCTGGCTCCAATCGAGCAATCCCCTCGCCGCCCTGATTTGACCTGCTGTCAGCACGCGCTGTCACCTTTCGTACAACAAGTCACTATTTGTTTGCCTTTAAGCGACAGAAGCGCTAAAAGGTGACTCGTGTAGCTGAAGGTTACCTTAAATGTCTCAACGACCGCCAGCCGCGGCGAACGAGAGCGCATGCCCCGATGGTCCCTCCCGCCGCTCAATACTTGGCTCTGCCGCCTTGCCGCTGGTCAGCGCGCACAACGATCCAGCCGTGTTCACCTGCGAGACTTGGCTTGTACGACACGCTGAACAGCAACGTCTCGGCCGCCGTTGGCAAGAGATCGAAAACCGCGCCTTTGCGGAGCTGAATTGGCCGCACCTCAATCGCACCCAGCGCGCGCGCCATCGCGAGCAGCTGGAGATGGACGCGCTCTACGATGAAATGGACGCGCTGCATGAGCAGAATCTCGCGCTGCTGGCGGCATTGCCTGGCATCGTCGCGACAACGCACTTAGGCATCTGCGGCAAGCTCGCGGTCGCCGCCATCGAAGCCTGCCCCGAAGACCATTCAGAGCTGCACCATCTTATCGCCAGCATACTGCGCGATTATCGCGCACTGCATGGAGCGTGAGCGATGGATTGGGGCTCGCTCGTCGGCGGCGCCGTCTTGCTCGGCTTAATCGCTTTAGTGCTGCAGCTGCTGTGGCGGTTGGTGCTGGGCATCCTGGTGTTCGGCCCTCCGTCATATGGCGGCGTGATCATCGGCCACTTTGTTGGCGTTCAATCCGGCAGTCCTTGGCTCGGATTTCTGTCAGCGATTGTGGCCGCGGGCCTGCTCAGTGAGCTGGTTTGCGCATTGCTGCGTTCGCTGCCGAGGGCGCACTGATGGCGCGCCTCTCTCGCCGCAAGCTGGTCGGCGGCATGAGCGCGGCGCCGTGGCTCTCGGACGTAGGATTGGCGCGCCCGCCTGCGGCCGACCCGGTCTTAGTCTTGTGTGGTCATTATGCCGACCTCGTTCGGCACGGCGAGACGCTGTTGCGGCGGTGGTCAGATCGCGAGGCTTGGCTAGGTAAGCATCGCGATTGGTTCCGTCTAAGCGACGACGAACAGAAGCGGCTCCCAGAAGCGCAGGTGCTCTACGCCATCGATGCGGAGTATGAGCGATGCACGCGCGAGTGTGTCCGCGTGTTGCGTCGGTTGCGGAACGTGCCGGCTGTGACGGCCGAGGGTGCGATCGCCAAGCTAAGCATCGCGGCGGAAGCGATTGAGCCGGACGATTATCCCAGCGCACATCGCGTGTTGCTCAGCGCTATCGTCGATCTGCGCGCTCTCCAGCCTCGGGGCTAGGGCGCGATGGCAGACTGGCGCATCCACGGTCACGTGATGGCCAAGCATCGATCCAGCTACGGCTTGCACATTGTTCTCTTTGCCAGACGGATCGAATTTAACGGCTTTCATCGCCGCAACATGCCTTATTTGTTGGTGCTCTGCCCTACCGGCGCCTTGAGCTCCGCGCTCGAATCGCAGCTGCGCTTGCGTGACATGGTTCATGTAGCTGGCGTCACCGAACCCCGCACTCGACCTCAATCGCCGATTATCGAGCGTGACTGGGACATGATCGTCACCGAGGCGCGCGTTCCGAGGTTCTCGAACTTCTGCCGACAATTATGGGCACGGCCTCTGCCATGTGATTCAGACGATGACGGCGATGATCCTCAGTCTTCATCGCCATGATCGTTTGCTGCAGCCGGCAGATCGTCATTGGCGGCCGGACGTCTTGGCTCACGCGAAGATTGGTTTGGAGCGCTCGCCTGCTGGCGAAAGTAGCTGATGAGATCGGCGGGCTTGTAAACCGCGCGGCGGCCGAGATGCATGCACACTGGCCCTCGTCCCTCGCTGTAGAGCCGCGCCAGCGTCTGCGGCGCAATCGACATCCCGAGATCAGTGAGGAATTGCGCTGCTTCCTTGCGTGGCAGCAGCCGCTCCAGTTTCGCGGTTCCGTTGCCCATGTCGAACTCCGTTCGAGCTACTCACAGTGGCGATGAGAATTCCGCGAGATCGCAACACGTCAACGATGCTCATCGAAAACGCGTGAGCATCAAAGGCGTTAGGCTTTGCCACAATCCACCGCACTTCCAAGGTGCACCCTGCGAGAAGATTTGCGCGAGCAATGGCTTGCGCAAAAAGTGAGGTGCGGCAAAGCCGTCTCAACTTGTATCCCGTTTGCGCGCCACGCGCGAAATGTCGGTGCGACCGATTTCAGACAACGCGTAGAGTCAGGAATGCTGCGGAATGCCACCGTGCTCGCGCGCGCCAAGGGCAAGCGCCTCGCGCCGCGCTTACGCGCGTCCCTTGACCCGCGCTGCGCGCGATGGCTGACCGGAAGGCGTCGGGCCGCGGGGCGTCCGATTCACAAGTCGACGGCGCCTGCCGGCGGCGTCGACCACGGGGCTGGGCAATCAAGCGGTTGCCGCAACACGTCGCGCCTGCTCAAGCACCAGCTCAATGGCTTGAGGCTCAAGATCTGGCGGGTAGCCAAATTGGCGGAGAAGGCGCTTGACCTCCACACGCATCATGGCGCGCACGGATTCACGCTGTGTCCAATCCACCGATACTGTGGCGCGCACGCGTTTGGCGATCTCCTGTGCGAGCACGCGCAAAGTGTCGTTGCCCAGCAGATCAACGGCGCTTCGATTGTCAGCCAGCGCATCATAGAAGGCGAGTTCGTCCTCACTCAGTCCGAGGTCCACGCCGCGCTTGCTGGCCTCGCGCATCTCCTTGGCGAGCTCGATGAGCTCCTGGATCACTTGCAAGCTATCGACGGCGCGATTGTGATAGCGCGCCATCGCATCTTCCAACCGCTCCGAGAAACGCCGTGCTTCGACGACGTTGTGCGCTTGGCGCGCCTTCACGGCGCCTGCGAGAAGCTTCCGAAGCGCCTCGATCGCTAGGTTCTTTTGCTCGATGCCCTGAACATCCGCGAGGAATTCGTCGGAGAGTAGCGAGATATCAGCGCGTTCGAGCCCGGCCGCTTTAAACACGTCCAGGATGCCATCCGCGAGCACGGCGCGCGAGACGAGCTGGTTGAGTTCGTGATCGATGTCTTCAGGGTCTTTGCCGCCGCCAGTGTGCTTGATCAGATTGGCGCGCACAGCGATGAAGAGCGCTACGTGATCGCGTAGCTCCGCGGCCTTCGCCGTTCCCGCCGCCAGCGCGAAGGCAGTGGCGAGGCGCGCCGCGAGGTCAAGAAAACGGCTGCGTCCATTTTCGAGTGAGAGTGCGTAATCGACAGAGTTGCGCAGCACGTTGAGCTTGCCGGCTGAATTGGCCGAGAAGAAATCCTGCCAGGGTAAGCCGTTGAAGAAATCAACGATCGCTTCGTAGGTTGAGGCCAGCTCGCGCACGGCTGCGTCCTGATCGACGCCGACACTCTCCTTGTCGCGAGCGCTGTAAGCTGCAAGCGCGGCTTTCAGTTCGGCGCCGATGCCGAGATAGTCCACCACCAAGCCACCGGGCTTGTCGCCGAAGACGCGGTTCACGCGGGCGATCGCTTGCATGAGCCCGTGGCCGCGCATTGGCTTATCGACATAGAGCGTATGCAGGCACGGCGCGTCGAAGCCGGTGAGCCACATATCGCGCACGATCACGAGCTTGAACGGGCTCTCCGCCGCCTTGAAGTGCTCGGCGAGAGAGCGCAGGCGCTTCTTGTTTCGGATGTGCGGCTGAAACTCCGGCGGATCGCCAGCAGCGCCGGTCATGACGACCTTGAGCGCGCCTTGCATATCGTCATCCGCCACCCAATCGGGGCGCAGCGCCGCGATGGCCTGGTAGAGAGCGACGCAGATGCGGCGGCTCATACAGACAATCATCGCCTTGCCGCCGCCCATCGCCTCCTGGCGTTGCTCAAAATGGGCGACAACGTCATTGGCGATGAGCTGAACGCGCTCCGGCGCCCCGATCAATGCTTCCAGCCGAGACCAACGGCCTTTGCTGCGTTCGCGATCGTCGGAATCTTCGGCTTCCAGAAGTGCGTCGACTTCAGCATCGATGCGGCTCTTTTCGTCGTCAGCAAACCTCAACTGCGCGAGCCGCGCCGTGTAGGAGATCGGCACCGTGGCGCCGTCATGGACGGCCTGGGCGATGTCGTAGGTGTCGATGTAATCGCCGAACACGGCGGGCGTGTTGCGGTCCTTGGTTTCGACGGGCGTGCCGGTGAAGCCGATGAAGGCGGCGTTGGGCAGCGCGTTACGCAGATGCTGGGCAAAGCCCCCGGATGTGAGCGAAGCAGCGGACTCGCTCACGCTCACGCGCGATCCGAAGCCGTATTGGGTGCGGTGCGCTTCATCTGCAACGACGACGACATTGCGCCGTTCCGTCAGGCGTGGAAACTCCGTCTCGCCTGTGGCAAGCGCGAATTTCTGCATGGTGGTGAAGATGATGCCGCCGGAAGCGCGCGCCAGTTTGGCGCGGAGATCATCGCGGCTCTCGACGGTTTCGGGCGCGGAGACAAATAGGTCCGGGTGCGCGGCGAAGGTGTCGAACAATTGATCGTCGAGATCGTTGCGATCGGTGACGACGACAACGGTCGGATTATCGAGCGCAGCGGCTTGCTCCAGGCGGCTGGCGAACAGAGCCATGGTGAAGCTCTTGCCGGAGCCTTGCGTGTGCCAGATCACACCGGCCTTGCGGTCCCCGCTTGGGGAGGCGGCGCGCTTTGTGGCGGCGAGCGCTTTGCGCACGGCGTGGAATTGGTGATAGCCGGCGAGCTTCTTGGTTTTCGCGGCACCGTCGGTGATTTCGTAGGCCTGGTAGAAGCATGCGAGTTCGACGAAGTGCGATTTGTCGAACACGCCGCGCACCAGCGTTTCGAGATCGAGCGCGGTTGAGGGCGCGACGCCATCGATGGTACGCCACGGCGAGAAGCGGTCGAGCCCGGCGGTCAGCGATCCGACTTTCGCATCGAGCCCGTCGCTGATGACGAGCGCAGTATTGAAGCGGAACAGCGCCGGTATGCGCGCGCGGTAGGTTTGCAGCTGATTGTAAGCGGAGCGCAACGTGGCGCCGGTATTGGCCGGGTCTTTCAGCTCCAGCACCGCAAGAGGAAGGCCGTTGACGAAGGCGATGATGTCGGGGCGGCGCTCATCGACGCCGACGATTGTGAATTGCTGAACGGCAAGAAAATCGTTGGCGAGCGGATCGGCAGCATCGATCAGGCGCGCCTTGAGCGTGCGCGCGGAATTGCCGTCGCGCACTTCGACATCGACGCCGTCACGCAGCAGCCTGAGGAAGCGGCGATTGTTTTCGAGCGGGTCTTGGCTTTCGTCGGCGATGACCTGTCGCGCGGCTTGATCCAGCGCGCTCTGCGGCAGGCCAGGATTGAGCTTGGCGAGCGCCGCCATCAGCCTTGGCCGCAGCACCACGGCGCGCCAATCGGCGCGCGGCTCTTGCCCATCCTGTTGCGGACCATCCGGCCCGACATAGGAGCCGTGCAGCGTTTGCCAGCCGAGCCCTGCGAACCATTCAAGCGCGGCGCGCTCGACATCGTCCTCGCGCACGGCGCGGGTCGAGTGGGCCTCGGAGGTGGGATAATTAGTCAACCCGACACCACCAGCTTGCCCTTCTCTGGGGTAAAATATTGGCGACCGCTAAACCGGGTGAGGAACGTTGCAAACCGACTTCCAAAAGCAGGGTACACTATGGCGTTGCAGAAGTTGATTTCCACGTTCTCCCGAAATGCCTTGGTCAACATTTCAATTTCAGCGTCGGTCAATGAGGTTGTCACCGCTTCCAATCGATCGAACCTTGCCTCGGCGCTCGCCCAACTGTTGGATTCGACAAACATCTGTATGAGCGACGCCTTCGTGTTCGCTTCTATCGGCAAATATAGAGCCAGAGCCTTTACGACTGCGCAGGCGAGTTGGCGGAGCTGCGAAAACGAACCACGCACGGCCTGCACGTCCGCCAGAAAGCCCTTCGGTACTTCCTGGCCGATCCGCACGCCAATGATTGGCTTTTCTGTCGCGATTGCGAAACCAATTTCCTGGTCCGTCCATCCGCCGCTGTGAAAGTCGTCGGTCACGATGGCGACCAGCGCGGACATTCGTTTGAGTTCGCGTAGGAGCGCGGCACGCCATTGTGCGCCGCCCTCAATGTCTTCGTGCGCAACGAAGGTGCCGAGGTAGAAGTGATGAAGTTCGGCGGCGAGCGCGGCAACCTCGACTCGGTATGCGTCCCGATGACTTAGAAAGATCGTCGGAGGTTGCGTTGGACTCACGCAGCGTCTCCGATCATGCGTTCGGCGTCGCGCACGCGCAGCGCGCCGGAGAGGAGTTTAGGGAGCAGAAGATCCCGGAGTTGCGAGAGAAGGCGCGACTGGGCCGACGCCAACTTTGCGCGCCGTACAAGCGGCATCACAACATCACCGTACGCGGCACGCGCGGATTGCGAGGGCAGCACGAGAGGCATTTTTTCCATGGAGTTGGGCCAGACCGCATAGGGGATCGTGCTGCCCGTCGAATGCGCGGTTGCAAACTCTATCGTGTCGTCGGAACTGAGCGCCATAAGCGCAAATGGAGTATCGAAGGGTTCAATTGCCCGAAGCACGAAAACTGTGGTGCGGGTCGTCCCCTCGAATGGCGCGATGGCCACCTTGTGAAAATAAGGGCGCATTGCCCCAAACAAGATGTCGTTTTTCTTGAACGCGACGAGACTGCTTTGCGCCTCACTTCCAGGTCGAAAGCCTGGCAAAACGACAGACCGCGCGGCGATGCTGTCAATGGGTACATAGGGCTTGCTTGCCGTCTCTTCTCCCGCAGTTCGCCGTTCATTAACGAACAAAACCAAATCCCCGAGCGCCCTAACCTCCCACCCTTCCGGAATCGGGCCGAGGGGGCTTTCGGTGAGGCGGGCGGGGAAGAGTGCAGCGAGATCGGGCGCCAGCGCGGGCGGGCGCCCCTCGGCCTTCGCGCGCACCGGATCGAAATCGACGAACCAGCTCTTGAACAGCGCGCGGGCGAGCGCCTCCAGCGTCACATTCATGTGCCGGTTCGCTTCGATCTTATCGTCCAGCGCCCCCAACACCCCCGCAATCGCGCGCTGCTCGTGTGGAGCCGGTACGAACAACGGTATGTCGGCAATGAAGTTGCGGTTCAGCGACGGTTGGGCGCTGCCCGAATTGTATCCGGCGAAATCGATCGTCTTCAAAAGGTAGTAGCAAAATCGAACGTCGTTGCCCTTGAAGTCAGTCACATAAAGCGCGGTGTTGAGGGGCCAGAAATCGATCACGCTCATCGCGACGGTCCCGAAAGACGCGCCGCTGCGACCGATGGTGATGCCCGGGCCTTTCGCTCGTGCCTGATTGTGCCAGCCCGTAATTCCAAACGAACCAAGTATCGGAACATCACCGGCAACACGGTTCTGTTCCGGTAGGTCATGGCCTCGCTGGACCGATAGGAAGTCGGCGAAGCGCGTTTGTCGCCATCCATCCATCACGAGCTAAGCCGCCGCATCTGCCGCGCGATCTCGTCGTCCAGCCGCCGCCCTTCCGCCGTCTGCGTTTTTAGTTGCTCGGTCAACCGCGCGACCGCTTGCTCGAACGGCTCGTCGTCCTCCACCACATCCGCTGCGCCGACATAGCGCCCCGGAGTCAGCACGAAGCCCTGCGCTTCAATCTCCGCCGTCTTCACTGAACGGCAAAAGCCCGCCACGTCCGCGTACTCCGCACGTCCTTCGCGCCAGGCATGATAGGTCTCAGCGATGCGCTCGATATCGTGCGGCGTCAGCACGCGCAGCGTGCGGTTTTCCATCGTTCCCATCGCGCGCGCGTCGATGAACAGCGTCTCGCCTCGCCGGTCGCGCAAGCGCACGTCCTTGAGCAAGCCGTTCGAGCGGTCGCGCGCCAAGAACCAAAGGCACACCGGAATCTGCGTCGTGTAGAAGAGCTGCCCCGGCATGGCGACAAGGCAATCCACCAAATCCGCCTCGATCAGGGCTTTCCTGATCTCGCCTTCGCCGGACTGGTTGGACGACATGGAGCCGTTCGCCAGCACGAAGCCCGCGTGCCCGTGGGGCGATAGGTGATGCACGAAGTGTTGTATCCAGGCGTAGTTGGCGTTGCCGTTTGGCGGCGCGCCATAGCGCCAGCGCAAGTCATTGCGACGCCGCTCCGCGCCCCAATCGGACACGTTGAATGGCGGATTGGCAAGAATGAAATCGGCCTTCAAATCCGGGTGCAAATCGTCATGGAATGAATCCGCCGCGCGCGCGCCAAGATTGGCTTCAATGCCGCGAATGGCGAGGTTCATTTTCGCGAGGCGCCACGTCTGCGGATTACTCTCCTGGCCATAGACGGAAATGTCGCCGATGCGGCCTTCGTGTTCTTCGACGAAGCGCTCGGACTGCACGAACATGCCGCCCGAACCGCAGCACGGATCGTAGACGCGGCCCTTAAACGGCTGGAGCATCTCGACCAGCAGCTGCACGATGCAGGACGGCGTGTAGAACTGGCCGCCCTTCTTGCCTTCCGCCGCCGCGAACTGGCCGAGGAAATATTCGTAGACGCGGCCCAGCACGTCCTGGCCGCCTTTGGTCTGCTCCGGCGCCATGTCGATGCCGGCGATCAGATTGATGCAGCCGGCAAGGATGGATTTGTCGAGGTCGGCGCGGGCGTAATTCTTCGGCAGTACGTCCTTGAGCGCGGCGTTCTCGCGCTCGATCGCGTACATCGCCTCATCGACAATTTCGCCGATCGTGGGCTGCGGCGCGCTCGCCTGGATGTGCGCCCAGCGCGCTTCCTTCGGCACCCAGAACACGGCGGCGGAGGTGTATTCATCCCTGTCTTCCGGATCAGCGTGCGGGGTGGCGGCGACCTTCACGCGTTGGCGTTCGAACCGGTCAGAGATGAACTTCAGGAAGATAAGGCCAAGGACGACGTGCTTGTAATCGGCCGCGTCCATGTTGGAGCGCAGCTTGTCCGCCGCCGCCCAGAGCGTCGCTTCGAAGCCAAGCGCAGTCTGACTCTTACCGTTGCCGTTCTTCTTCGCTGCACGCGCCATCTCTGCCCCTCTCCCGCCGGCAACTATAGCGAGCACAAAACGCAACGCCGCAAGTTCGGCAACGACCGCGTTACACGCCGAACCTCAACCGCGATGACCGCGCGAGGCTGCCAATCGTCAGCGCACGCAGATTTATCCACAGTTTCGTTCGTGGTCAGAAGATTGGTAGCAAACTGGTAGCAGGCTGTGGATAACCAGCCCCGCGTCGGCTCTGCTACCAAATCAAATTCGGCTTAAGCCGTTGATTTTATTGGGCTTCCTTGGAGCGGGCGATGAGATTCGAACTCACGACCCCAACCTTGGCAAGGTTGTGCT
>CALBST010000245.1 GCA_937967425.1 uncultured Caulobacteraceae bacterium | reverse complement strand
GATGCGGGCGGGGACGCCCGCGCTCCATGGCATTTAGCTCGCGCCGCCGCGCTGCTCCCGCCGCGCGAGGAAGGCGAGGCGTTCGAAGAGCATGACGTCGGCTTCGTTCTTCAGAAGCGCGCCGGCCAGCGGCGGGATCAGCTTTGAAGGATCGCGCTGCTTCAGCGTTTCGGGATCGACGTCATCGGTGAGCAGGAGCTTCAGCCAATCGAGCAGCTCGCTGGTGCTGGGCTTCTTCTTTAGACCCGGCACTTTGCGCATGTCGTAGAAAATCTTCAGCGCTTCATTTACCAAGCGCGTCTTCACGCCCGGATAGTGGCTCTCGACGATGGCGCGCATCGTCTCCTCGTCGGGGAAGCGGATGTAGTGGAAGAAGCAGCGACGAAGGAACGCGTCCGGCAATTCCTTCTCGTTGTTCGAGGTGATCAGGATGATCGGGCGCACCTTCGCCTTCACCGTGCGGTCGAGTTCGTAGACGTAGAATTCCATCCGATCGAGTTCTTGCAGAAGATCGTTCGGGAACTCGATGTCGGCTTTGTCGATTTCATCGATCAGCAGGATAGGGCGCTGCTCACTCTCGAAGGCTTCCCAGAGTTTGCCACGCTTGATGTAGTTGGCGATGTCGGTCGCGCGCGCATCGCCCAGTTGCGAGTCGCGCAAGCGCATCACCGCATCGTACTCGTAGAGGCCTTGCACGGCCTTCGTCGTCGACTTGATGTGCCATTCGATCAAAGGCATGCCGAGCGCCTTGGCGACTTCGATCGCCAGCATCGTCTTGCCGGTGCCGGGCTCGCCTTTGACCAGGAGCGGGCGCTCAAGCGTGATCGCCGCGTTGACGGCGACCTTCAGGTCTTCCGTAGCGACATAGTCCTTGGTGCCGTCAAACCGCATGAGCGCTCCTTGCTGAGGGCGCAGTTAAGGCGTCGCGCCGCTCCTGCGCAAGCGGGACAGCCGCGTTAGGCCCGGCGCGCACAATGTGCAGCGGCAGGGCTGCGCCAGCGCCATGATCGAGGCGGCAAGGCTCGCCGATGGCGTTGGCGGGCGCGGAGGCGGCTCGGGCGCGCGCGGGCGGACGCCGATCAGAGTGCCGAGCTGAAGCAGATCGGCGTCGTCAGCACGGACCGGCGTATTGTTCGGCCCCTTTACCTCAAGGAAGTGCGTGGCCAGCGGCGCCGGCGCCATCGCGACGATGAGACCCTTGCCCTGCATGTCACGCAGCACCCAGAACTGCGCGGCGCCGCGCTTGAGCTGGCTGCCGTACGCGCTGTCACGCGTCGTCCGCGCGAGGCAATTATTGAACTCGCCGCCGACTTCGCGCAGCTCGGTGACGGACGTGATGCGATGCCAGATGCGTCCGCCCAGAAGCACCAGCGACTGCGCATCGCAGACTTGCATCGCATCATCTTGCAGCCTCCAACATTCGCGGACGCGCGCGAAGGAGAGGGCTTTGCGGGCCGCGGTGTCGAAGTTCATGCGCGAGAACTTGGCGATAAACTCCGCCGCGCTAGCGATGGCGGCGGCGTCGTCCGGACGTTGCTCGGGCGGGGTCTGAGCAACGTCGAGGGCATCGGCGACGCGGCGCGCCACTGCATGGATACGCGCCGCCAAGGCGCCATTGCTGCGATAGACGCTGAGTTCTTCGCCGCGCGCGTGGGCGTCGCGCGCCCAGGCCGGCGCATTGTCGATATCGTTCTTGCGCGCTGGCCGGAAGTTGCGCGCGTCTTTTAGTAGACGGTCGAAGGCGATCTTCTCGAAGCGCCGCGCGGTCGCCTGGTCGCCAATTCGTTCGCTCGCGCGCTTAGCCAGCGCGCGGAGAGGATTGACGTCGATAATGTTGAACACAGTTCCTCCTCCCCCGCCGAAGCAGGTCAAAACTCCAGACGCATTTCTCCCGTCGCGGGGACGCACCTGTGCGCCCGCGCGCGGAGCCCCGAGCTCCGAACTTCCAATTTCTGCTAGCCGCGCTCCGGCTGACCCCACGCCGAGCGGCAATCGTTTATTTACGTTTCTGTCGCGATCCGAGCAATCGAGCGAAAGTTGAATGTGAGCGTGTGCGGCCCAACAAACACGATCATCGCGCGCCACGTGCAGGGTCTGTAATTCGCGGTCGAAACGACACGCTGCTGCTGACCGCGAGCAACACCCCGTTAACCATCTGCGGCGAGTCTTAACGGCGATGGACTCCCAGAATCGGGAGGTGAGGGCACATGCCGCTGAAACTCTCTTTGCGGCCGGGCGAGAAGTTTGTCGTGAACGGCGCTGTTGTCCAAAACGGTGATCGCCGCGCTGCGCTCGTGCTGCAGAACAAGGCCTCCGTGCTGCGTGAGAAAGACATCATGCAGCAAGAGGAAGCCGACACCCCGGCCAAGCGCATCTATTTCCCGATCATGCTCATGTACCTGGACGAGCAGGGCCGGGAGAAGGCCTATGCCGAATTTGCGGCCCGCCTGGCTGAGTTCATGGGCGCAGTGCGGGATCCCGCGGTGTTGGCGGAATGCATCGGCGTTTCCAAAGAAGTAATGGGCGGCGAATACTACCGGGCGTTGATGCGCTGCCGGAAACTCATCACCTATGAGGCCGAGCGCCTGGGACTGGGTCACGATGTCGATACAAGCGTACCAGCGCGCGGCCACGCAGGCTGAACAGCCGCGCGATCTTGAGTACCGGGCCTTTGGGCAAGTCACGGCGGGCCTCGTCCGCGTGAAAGAAGAGCAGCCGCCGCTGGCGGTGGTGCTGGAGGCGATCGACGCCAACCGCCGGCTTTGGAATGTGCTCTCGGCCGATTGCTCGGCGCCCGAGAACAAGCTGCCGATCACGCTCCGCGGCCAGATCATCTCGCTCGCCATGTGGGTGGCGCGCTATTCGAGCGAAGTGCTGCGCGAGGGCGCTGATGTCGAGCCCCTAATCGATGTCAACCGCGCCATGATGGAAGGTCTTGGCGCGC
The DNA here is from genome assembly GCA_937967425.1 of uncultured Caulobacteraceae bacterium. The sequence continues at coordinate 19,465 of CALBST010000245.1, read as the reverse complement.
GCTGAACACCCGGCAAAATTTGCCGACCAAAATCGTTTCGGCGCTGACGCGTTATTAACCCTCGCTCCTTACAAACAATCGCAACGCAAAGCGTCTGACCCTTAGGCGGGGAAGGGCGTGCGGATTTTCCGTGCGGAACGGGCGGCAACGTCCAGCTGGCCAAAATGGCCGGTTCACTCAAGTCCAGAAGGACCCTGAAATGACTAGCGTCAACACCAACTACGGCGCGCTCGTTGCGCTGCAATCGCTCAACCAAACCACCAAAGAACTCGCTGAAGTCCAGAACCGCGTGAACACCGGCCTGAAGGTCGCTTCCGCGAAGGACAACGGCGCCGTGTTCGCTATCGCTGAAGGCCAGCGCGCTCGGGTTGCCTCGATCGGCGCTGTCATGGACGGCATCGATCGTGCGACGTCGGTGATCGACGTTGGTCTGTCGGCCGGCGAAGCCATCGGCGACATCCTGAAGCAACTGAAGGAAAAGGCCGTCGCCGCGCAAGCGACCGACCTCTCGACCGACCAGCGCGCGGCGCTGCAGGCCGACTTCAACGCCCTGCGCAACCAGATCGACCAAATCGCCAACGCCGCGACGTTCAACGGCTCGAACCTCGTCAACGGCGGCAACATGACCGGCTCTTCGACGCAGTTCGACGTTCTGACGTCTGACGGTGCGGGCGGCGGCGGTGGCCGTTACACGCTGCAAGGCTTGGCCTTCGACGACGGCAGCGGCAACTTCTTCTCGTCCGCCGCTCAACTGGATGACGCCACCGGCCTCACCATCGGCGCTGACGACGCGCTCGAATTCACGATCACCAACGGCAACGAAACGACGACCTTCACGATCGACGTCGAAGCATCCGACACGATCGCGCAATTCGTCGCCCGCGTCGCTTCGGCTTCCGATGGCCGCGTGACCGCTTCTTACGACGATCAAACTGGCCGCATCAGCTACTCGTCGTCTGAGCAGTTCACCGTGACCTTCACCGACGGCACGGATCCGGCTGACGACAGCGGCTTCCTCGACGGCACGTCGGGCACGACCGGCACGCAAATGACGGTTGCGGTTGCGCCGGGCTCGGGCTCGAACGAACTGACGGTTTCTGGCTTCGACTTCCGCCTCGGCGGCGCGTCAGGCCAAGCCCTCAACACCGTGACGGCCGCGCTCAACATCTCGACCGCCAACGGCGCGTCGGCTGCCGTGACGGCGATCGATACGGCGCTCACCGCGCTGAACCGCGATCTCGCCACGATGGGCGCTCAGTCGAAGGCTCTCGACGTCCAAAAGACGTTCTTGGGCAAGCTGTCTGACTCGATCGAAGCCGGTATCGGCAACCTCGTCGACGCTGACCTCGCGAAAGAGTCGGCTCGCCTGCAAGCTCTGCAAGTTAAGCAGCAGCTCGGCGCGCAAGCTCTGTCGATCGCGAACTCGGCGCCGTCGATCGTTCTGTCGTTCTTCCGCTAATCACGGAAACCGAAAGAGGCGGGGAGCATCTAGCTCCCCGCCGATTTCGACCGGGCATGAGTTATGGCCTCCATCACTCCTTCCCAGCCGGTTCACGAGCCGTCGCTTCGCGTGGCGAGCTCAGAGCCTGGTCCGGCCGCTGACGCGGCCAACCGCCGGATCGCAGAACATGCGGCCGCGCAGAGGACCGAGCTTATGCCCGACAAGGTCGCGGTCTCGCTCGATCCCGAAGCCCAACGCTTCGTCTCTACCTTGACCGACACTTCGACGTCCGAAATGTTACGCCGCTACCCGAGCGAGTCGCAGCTTGCGTACTCACGCGCCGTGATGGCTTACCTCCGCGCGCAGATCGCAAAGTAAACGGAACGTAAATTTATTTGTTTCGCATGCGGTTGCGTTAACGTTTCGTTAACGCATTTACGCTTCCTTCACGCCTGCGGCGAAGCGCGCCGCGCGCTTTCTCTGCGCGCGCGATCCGAAGGAGCGAAAAGGTCATGGTTTCGAGCATTGTGCCAGGTGCGAGCGGTCAACAGTCGCTAGGCGTTGATACTCGTCTTGCTCGCCCGGCTCAGCCGCAGCGTCGCGACGATGCAGTGCAAGGCGATAAGGTCGAGCTGAGCGGCGCTGCGATCGCTGACGCCCGCGCCAGCGTGCGCGCGGGCATGAGCCAAGTTCACGAAGCGCTCGCCGCCGGCCACGATGCGCAAGCGATGCTGGTTAAGGCGCAGGCGCTCGCCAAGAGCGGGGATGCCGCCGGGCTCACCGATTTGTTGGCGGGCTTTGCTCAGCGTATCGACTCCGCCATTGGCCGCGGCGCATTCGTGCTGGCGGGAGAGGATGTCGCCGTCCAAGCGGAGCCCGGTTCCGCGCCGGTCACGATCGCTGGCGTCGACCTGCGGCTCGGTGGCGGCGTGCTGCTGGTGTCGGCCGACGCGCAAGCCGACGAAGCGACGCTGCAAGCGGCGCAGAAGTCGATGGAGAACCTGCAAGAGGTGATGGGCCGCTTGGTGGATTCGGCGCGTGCGCTTGAAGCGCATCAGGGCTTCCTCGGCGCCGCCGAAGCCGGCGCGCGCGGCGATTTCGATGCAGACGGCGCGCGTCTGTTGGCGCTGCAGGTCCGTCAGGGTCTGGAAGCGGCCGGTGGCGTCAGCATCGCCAATGCCGAGCCGCAAGCAGTGCTATCGCTGTTCCGCGCCTAAAGCGGGCGCCAATTATTGGTGCTGATCTCGAGCAGCTCGCTGTCTTCGTAGTCGTCCTCGTGGTTGAGGCTGCGAATACCTGCGCGCGCCGCTTGGACCAGCTTGAATAAAACGCCGAAGAGCAAGCCCGCTAACGCCAGCGCGATCGCGCCGGCGGCCAGCGTCAGGTCACGGTTGAATTCCAGCTCGCCACGCGCCGCCGACAGCAAACGCCCGTCGCGAGGCAGACGCTTCGCGGCCGCGGCGGCGCGGTCGCCGGCGGTTTGCGCGATGAGGCGGAGCCGGGTCAGGTCAGCAATGCTGCTCGCGTGGGTGAGAATCGCGGCTGCTGCAACCGGAGAGGTCGCCGCGCTGATATCGCCGATCTCGGCCAGCATGGCGCGCACGCGCGCGGCCGCTTCAGGGGCCACGCTCGCTGCGAAGGCGACAGAGGCGTTGTCGAAATCACCCGGCGCGCCGCCTTCTTCCGCTGCAACTTGCGCGGCGGTGCGGAACGTCGTGATCGGCATGGCTTGCGCGAGCAGGGCGTGGAGTTCGTCAGCGAGGGCGTCCGGGAAATCTTCGCGACGCGTCGCGGCCAGAAGGGCGACTGCGCCAGAATCCATTCGCGCTGACATATCACCGGCGAGGCCGAGGCTGAAGCCGGTGAGGATGAACTGGAGCGGATCCGTTTCTGGCTCCGTGAGCAAAGCGCGCGCCATCAGTTCGAAGTCACGCGGATCGCCGAGTGTCTCCGATGGCGCCGCCGCGGTTGGCGATGCCGACGGGCGCAGCGACAGCAGTTGAACATTGGCCTGGTAACGCTCGCGCGTGCCGGGCAGGAGCAGTTGCAGCGCGGCCACCTCGATAGCGGCGTCACCCGCACCATCGGCGGCGGCGCGGCGAAGAACGGCGGCGCTGCGCGGCGGCAGCATCTCCGCGCCCGAGAGGAGAAAACCGCGCGCTGCGGCCGGGTCGTTCGCCATCAGCTCCATGGCGACCATGTTGTCCCATTGGCGCTGGCGGTCGAAGTCCACCTGGATCAGGCTGGCGTTCAGCTTCTCAACCCGCGCGCTGATCGCGCGCGCGCCGGCCTCGCTGTACTCGTAGGCGAAGAGCTGATCGCGGGCGATGATGGTCACGGCGGCGGCGCCGGCCAACGGCAGTACGAAGAGGCAGAGATTGAACACGAGCGCGATCCACGCGCCCTCGGGGCGGGCGGTGCGGCTTGATCTATAGCCGTGGGCCCGAACGGGGCGCCACGCACGAGTTGGTTTTGCGTGCTTCAAATGCTCCGCCCAAGTCCGCCTGCGCGCCTACCAAAGCGGCAGGAATGTCACGGAGCAAGATGAATTACAGGAAAGGCGAAGATGTCGCCGCATCGGGGTTTATCCGCGGCGTGGATCAGGCGTTTCGATCGAGCACTGTCGGGCTCGGGCCCATGCGGGTATCGAGTGCGCCTTGCGCGGAGTAATTGGCGCCGCTGCCGCGCTGGCGAACGACCTCTTCCGCCATGGCGTGGACCAGGCCCTCTGACACCACTTTCACCGCATTCAGCGCGAGTTCGTGAGCGGCAAGGGTTTCGTGCAGCGCCACCGTGCTCTGCCGCAGCCGCGCCAGCAATTCCGGCGGCGCGTCCTGGATCAGCGTGTGGTCCTGCTTGATGCGCGCGAGTTCGAGGCGGTAGGCGTTGGCCAGCCGGTTCTTCTCTTCGCCTTCGGCGCCATCAAGCAGGGGCACGCGCGCCTCAATGCGGCGTGTGTCTTCGGCCGCCAGGCTGGCCAAGCGCTCGGTCATCAGCAGAAGTTGCTCGACACGGTGGGCGGCGTCATCAGCGATCAGCGCCATTGGCATCCTCCGGCGGTGTGACTTGCGCGCTTTGCATGCGCATGAATTCGCGGACGACACTGTCAGCGATGCCGACGCCGCCGGCTTGGCTGATCGCTTCAGCGTAGCGCTCAATCAGCATGGGCCGAAAAATCTGTTCGCCCATGCCGCCGCCGCCGAGGCCTTCGGTATCGATGCCTTCGAACATCGGCCCCAGCATTTCCGCGAGAAACACAGCCTCGAACTCTTCCGCGGCCCGGCGAAGCGCATCTGCTTCCTGCGTTTGCTGCGGCGTCGGCCGCGCGGCGGTGCTCATCGGCAATGGCGCGCCGGGGAGGGCGATCGGTTCGCTCATTACATCACTTCGATCTCGGCCTGGATCGCGCCGGCGGCTTTCAGCGCCTGCAGGATCGAGATCATGTCGCGCGGCGTGACGCCAAGCGCGTTGAGGCCGTTGACGAGTTGGCGCAGCGGCACGCCGCCCGGCACCATGACCAGGCCGCCTTCTTCCTCTTCGACATTCACGCCAGTCGAAGGCACGACAACAGTCTCACCGCGCGAGAGTGGCGCAGGCTGGCTGACAAACGGATCTTCTTGGATCGAGATGGTCAGATTGCCTTGCGCGATCGCGACCGTCGAAACCTTTACGTTCTCGCCCATGACGACGATGCCCGAGCTCTCGTCGATGACGATGCGGGCCGGCGTATCGACCTCGACTTCGAGGTTTTCGATCTGGCCGATCAGCGAAACCATGTCGCCGGCATAGTCGGAAGGCCGCGAAAGGACGACGGAACCCGGGTTCGTCGCGCGCGCTGCGTTGGCGCCGACGAGATGATTGATCGCGGCGGCGACGCGTTGCGCCGTGGTGAAATCCGGATTGCGCAGCGCCAGACGCAGCTCTTGTTGCGCGGCGATGTCGAAGTGGATTTCGCGCTCCACCAGCGCGCCAGACGCAATGCGGCCGGCCGTTGGCACGCCGCGCGTAACCGAGGAGCCGGATTGTCCGGACGCCGCAAAACCGCCGATCGCCAGCGGACCTTGCGCGACGGCGTAGACTTGTTGGTCGGCGCCCATCAGCGGCGTCACCAGCAATTGGCCGCCCGCCAAGCTGCGCGCGTCGCCAAGCGCCGAAACCGTCACATCGATGCGCGAGCCTTGCGATGCGAATGGCGGCAGGTTCGCGGTCACCATCACTGCCGCGACGTTGCGTGTGTTGAGGTTCGCGCCCGCGGCGGCGACGCCCAGGCGCTCAAGCATTGCTTCGAGGCTCTGGCGTGTGAACGCGGAGTTTCGCAGCGAGTCGCCGGTGCCGGCGAGACCAACGACGAGTCCGTAGCCCACGAGTTGGTTCTCGCGGACGCCTTCGAAGTCGGTGATGTCCTTGATGCGCGTGCCGGCGTACGCCGCCGGCGTGGCGATCGGCGCAGCGATCGCGGCGACAGAACAAACGGCAAGCAGCGCTGACCGCGCCAAGCGAGAGGTAAATCCCATGTGAGCGATAGGTCAGCAGTTCGGTTAACGACCGGTTCAAGTTTGAAACGTTAACGCATCGGAAACAGCCACAGCGGAGAGTCCGCGCCGATGAAGATCGAACCAGGCCGCAACGTTGGCCCGACCAACTCAGCCGGAAAGGCGGGGAAGGCGGCTGCGCCGGGCTTCGCACCGGCGATGGAGGCCCCGCAACGGGCCGCCGCCGCAACGCCAACCGGCGCGGTGACGTCCCTCGATGCGATTTTGGCGCTTCAGGGCGCCGAGGACCCGATGCAACGACGGGCCAGGCAGCGGCGGCGCGGCGTCGAAGCCCTCGATACGCTGGAGGAATTGGAGCGGGGCTTGCTGCTCGGGCGCGCCCCGGGCGGGTTGAAGGCCCGTCTGGAGGCGCTTCAGGGCCGGTCCGAGAAGACCGGGGACGAGGGTCTGGACGCCGTCCTTCATGAGATTGACGTGAGGTTGGCTGTAGAAGCCGCCAAACTCGAACGTAACTCGGGAAAAGTTTGATTGCTGCACCGCAACGTGCGGAAAACACATGACTTTGGCGCCCGTCTTGCTCAATGGACGCCGGTCAGGAGCATGGCTATAAGGCGCGCGCCTCGCTAAGGCGCCTGGAGTTCCAAGATGGCGACCTCGACGAAAGAATATCGCCCCAGCGAAGACGAGCCGTTCATGAACGAGCGGCAGCGGGAGTTCTTCCGCAAGAAGCTCTTGGCTTGGAAGGATGAGATCCTGGAGGAGTCGCGCTCCACCATCGCGACGCTGCAGCAAGATACGGTCAATGAAGCCGATCTCGCCGATCGCGCGACGAGCGAAACCGACCGCGCGCTTGAACTGCGCACCAGAGACCGTCAGCGCAAATTGATAGCTAAAATCGACGAAGCGCTGCGAAGAATCGACGACGGGAGCTACGGATACTGCGAAGAGACCGGCGAGCCGATCGCGCTCTCCCGTCTCGAAGCGCGCCCTATTGCAACGCTGTCACTGGAAGCACAGGAACGCCACGAACGGCGCGAGCGCGTGCACCGCGACGATTGACTCTCACCCGGCGCCTCTCTCAGATGTAACGGCAATTCTAGTTCATCTTTGCGGGCGTCTAAGGGGGTCTCATGCGTATCAGTGCTCTGGTTTTGGCGGCGGCGGTGTTTGCGGCAGCTCCCGCATTCGCACAAACCGATCCCGCGCCGGCCACCGAAACGCCAGCGGCACAAGAGCCTGCGGACACCACGGCTCCGAGCACCGAGCCCGAACCTGTCGCGACGTCGAGAGAGGAACCGCGGCAAGTCTGCAGAACGGTTCAGCGCGCCGAGAGCCGTCTACGCACGCGTCGCGAGCGCATCTGCCACACGGAAGCTGAGTGGGATCAAATCCAGCGCGACGCTGCGAACCTCGTTCGGCCGGCAGCGAACGCGTCGCCAGCGAGCAACTAAAACTCGCGCCGTAGCGCTACCGAAGCTAGGCTGCGTCGATGCTCCTGCACGACGCAGCCTTATCGTATCTGCACTTTGTATTCGCGCTAATCCTCGCCGGCGCGCTGGCGGCGGAAGCGTTCGTGATGCGCTTGCCGGTCGATGGCCGAGTCGCCCGGCTCTTGCTGCGGATTGATCTTTTTTATGGGATCAGCGCCGTTGGCGTGATCGCCGCAGGCGTCGCGCGGGTGTTCTGGGGCGCCAAGGGCGCGGAGTTTTACGGCGCTCAACCGTTCTTCTGGGCGAAGATGGCGGTGTTCGCGGTCATTGGCGTCATATCGGCGGCGCCGACGCGCACATTCATACGCTGGGTAAAACAAGCCGGTCAGGACGCAGCGTTCGCCGTGCCGGAAGCCGACACCAAGCGCGTTCGCCGCCTGGTGATGATCGAGTTGCACCTTTTGGCGTTGGTTCCGCTGTTCGCGGCGTTGATGGCGCGAGGTATTGGAAGTTAGGGGGATTGGAAGTTAGGGCTCCACAAGCGCGACCATGCCGCTAAGCTCCTTGCAAAAGAAGACGCGGGAGGAATGGTATGGCGGCCTCGTTGAAGCCGGAAGAGTTCGACCTGATGGTCACGCTGGGCGATGTCCCGCGCCATCACGCGAGGACCCGGCCAAATCAAGTCGCACTGAGTTTCGAGGGGCGCGACACCACGTTCGCCGAACTTGACGCCAACTCAAACCGCGCCGTTGCGGCATTGCTGGCGGCCGGGCTGAAGAAGGGTGATCGCGTCTGCTATTTCGGCAAGAACAGCGATCACTATTTCGAACTTCTGTTCGCGGTGATGAAGGCTGGCGCCGTGATCGCGCCCATCGGCTGGCGGCTTTCGGCCGATGAGGTGGCCTATATCATCGACGATGCGCAGTCGTCGCTGTTGTTCGTCGGGCCAGAGTGCATTGAGTGCGGCGAGGCCGCTGCCGCCAAGAGCGCCTCGCGCCCCCAGATTATCGCAATGGAAGCCGGCGCGCATGCTCATCCGGTATATGAAGCGTGGCGCAACGCGCACCCCGCCGAAGACAAGAACATCGACGTCGCGCCGAATGACACTGCGCTTCTCCTCTACACCTCGGGCACGACCGGCCGCCCCAAGGGCGTGATGCTGACCAGCGGCAACATCCTGCGCTCGCGGCGCGCGCTGTCAGAAGCGAAGATGGGCTGGAATGAATGGCAGGAAGGCGAGGTTAGCTATTGCGCCATGCCCATCGCGCACATCGGCGGCACTGGCTGGTGCCTGGTTGGCTTGATCAATGGCGTGAAGAACGTCGTCGCGCGCGACTTCAATCCGATGGAAGCGCTGGAGGTGATTCCGCGAGAACGCATCGCCAAGATGTTCATGGTGCCTGCGGCGCTGCAATTCGTGATCCGGATGCCGCGCGCGAGAGAGATCGATTATTCGAGCCTCACGCATATTCTGTATGGCGCATCCCCGATGCCAGTCGACTTGCTGCGCGAGTGCATGGAAGTGTTCGGCTGCCAGTTCGTGCAGCAATACGGCATGACCGAGACGACAGGCACCGTCACCTATTTGCCGCCGGAGGATCACGATCCGAAGGGCAATCAGCGCATGCGCTCAGCCGGCCTGCCGATGCCCGGCGTCGAAATGGCGATCTTCGATGCGCAGGGCAACCGCCTCGGGCCGAACGAAATCGGCGAGATCGCGACGCGCTCGGCGGCGAACATGAAGGGCTATTGGCGCAAGGACGAGGCGACCGCTTCAACCATCGATAGCCAAGGATGGCTGCGCACCGGCGACGCCGGCTACATCGATGAAGACGGTTACATCTACATCCAGGACCGCATCAAAGACATGATCATCACTGGCGGTGAAAATGTTTATCCGGCGGAAGTGGAGAATGCGGTGCATGGCCATCCGCATGTCGCGGAAGTCGCTGTCATCGGCGTGCCGGACGAAACGTGGGGCGAGAGCGTCAAAGCCATCGTGGTGCCCAAGCCCGGCGTCACGCCTGACGCAAACGATATCATCGCCTTCGCGCGCTCCCGCATCGCGCACTTCAAAGCGCCGCGCAGCGTCGATTTTCTTGCGACCCCGCTGCCTCGTAGCGCCAGCGGCAAGATACTGCGGCGCGAACTGCGGGAGCCGTTCTGGGTCGGCAAGGACCGGCGGGTGAACTAGCGGGGTCTACCAGGGCGTGATGGCGTCGCCGATGCGTTGACCCCAGTTCGGGCGCTGCACGGCGCTGATCGAGCCGCGGCCGCCGTACGAGATGCGCGCTTCGGCGATCTGCGTGTGATTGACGCGATTGCGCGCCGTCACGTCCTCCGGACGGATGATGCCGCTGACGGTGAGTTCGCGAAGTTCGCCGTTGATGCGCACTTCCTGACGGCCCGCGAGCACGAGATTGCCGTTCGGCAACCGGTCCACGATCACGGCGGCCACGGTGAGCTCGATCTTCTCTTCGCGATTGATCGCGCCTGTGCCGCGATGCTCGCTATCTGCGTCGGCGCTGATCATGTTCGAGGGATCAAAGGCGTTGTTGAACACCTGGCCGACTGCGGTTTCGAGGCCGAAGAAGTTGCCGACGCCGGCGGATGTCGAGGATTCACGCTGACGGTTCGAGGAATTGCTCAGTTCGGCGCTGTCATCGATCTCGATTTCGACGGTGATGATGTCGCCGATACGCGAAGCGCGCTGATCGTTGAAGAAGCTGCGCGAGCCCGTACGCCAAAGCGAGTTCGGCTGCGCCGGCTCATACGCCGTGGGTTCCGGTTGCGGCATTGTTTGCTGTGCGCCGCCGGTGAGGTGTGCCGGCGTACCAACCGGATGCAGCTGAGGCGCTGCAAGCCCGCGTCGCGCGGCGTCGTAAGCGGCGCCCGGCGCGGCCAACGCGTCTTGTGAGAGTTCGTGCGCGTCGATGCTGGCGCAACCGCTGGCGCCGACGGCCAGAGCGAGGAGGGCAAGAGTGCGCATGGAAGGATCCTTGCTCATGGGTTGGCTCGTGCGGCGCCCGGGCCGGTGACGACGGCGTCGATGGTGCGGTTGGACGCGGTGTTGATCAGACGAATGCCTTGACCGATTGCGCCGTCTTCAAGCGCGCGTGCGCGCATGCTCAGCGACATGCCGGGCGCCTCGTAGATCAGGTTGACGAAATCGCCACGCCGGACCGCCGCGTCAGCGATGGTCTGACCGCCGCTCGCAACCGGCAGCGTCGCGCGCGCGCCGCCGGGCCGGATCACTTGCACGGCGCGAACGCCGGGCGGCGGCGTGAAGTCAAGGCCAGCGGCGGAAGCCGCCGCTGCGAGCATCGAGATTTGCAGCGAGCCAACTTGGCCGGGCGCTGGCGCCGGCGAGAGCGCGCGACCGGCGATCTGCGAGGGCACGCCTTCGAACACATCGCCCATGGTGACGGCGCTGCTGTTGGCCTCGATGCGCGGGCGCAGCGAAACCGTCTGCGCGTGGGCGAAACCGGCGGAGAACACGAAGTAGAGGCAGATGGCGACGCAAAGACGAAGCATGGTCTATCTCCCTCAGCGCAGCTGCGTGGTGGACTGGAGCATTTCGTCGGCGGCGGTGATGACGCGGGCGTTCATCTCGTATGCGCGTTGCGCCACGATCAGCGCCGAGATTTCCTCGACCGCGTTGACGTTCGAAAGCTCGAGATAGCCTTGCATCAGCGTGCCGAGGCCAGGCGAGCCAGGCGTCGCCGTCGTCGCCGTGCCGGAGGCGGGCGTTTCGAGGAAGAGGTTGTCGCCGATGCCTTCGAGGCCCGCCGGATTGATGAAGCTTGCGATCTCAAGTTGGCCGATCTGCTGCGGATCGGTCTGGCCCGCGAGCGTCACTTCGACGATGCCGTCGCGCGTGATCTGGATCGCTGTCGCTTCGGCCGGAACGGTGATCGCCGGTTCAAGCGGGTAGCCATCGGCGGTGACGATCTGGCCGTCCGCGTTCACCGCGAGGTTGCCGGCGCGCGTGTAGCCCGTCTGACCTGACGGCATGGTGATCTGGAAGTAGCCGCGGCCGTTGATCGCGATGTCGTACGGATTGCCCGTTGCCGCGATGCCCCCTTGCTCTGTGACGCGGCCGACCGCATCGGCGCGAACGCCGACGCCAAGCTGAATGCCCAACGGCAACACGCCGCCCGAAGCCGAGGAGGTGGAGCCTGGCCGTTCCAGGTTCTGGTAGAGCATGTCCTGGAATTCGGCGCGTTGGCGCTTGTAGCTCGTCGTGTTCATGTTCGCGATGTTGTGCGAAATGACATCGACGTTGAGCTGTTGCGCCTGCATGCCGCTGGCGGCGATCGATAGTGCACGCATTGGGACTAGTCCTATCTGCCGAGTTGCTGGATCGCGCGCTGACGCAATTCATCCGCACCCGAAACGATTTTGGCTGCGGATTGATACGCACGCGATATTTCGATGAGCCTGGTGAGCTCGACCACCGGGCGAACGTTCGAGCCTTCGAGCGCGCCCTGCAGCACGACCCCGCCGAACTCACCCTGTGCTTGACCTTGCGCGTCCCAAAGGTTGTCCCCGACCTTTGAGAGCGCGCCTGGTGCGGCGAAGGACGCCACACCGATGCGGCCGGCTTCGACACCGGCCACTCGTATTGCGCCGTCACGCCCGATCGAAGGGCTTTCGCCCTGCGGATCGAGCACGATCGGCGCCCCCCCGGAGCTAAGGACAGCGCGACCATCACTGGTGACGAGCCGTCCATCCCCCGTAAGTGTAAACGCGCCATCGCGCGTAAAAAGCGGGCCGTTCGGCCCCTCAACCATGAAGAAGCCGTCGCCTTCGAGTGCGACGTCGAGCGGATTGCCCGTCATCGCGATCGGGCCTTGCTCCATGTAGTGCACGATGCCGACGTCACGGACGAAGCGGATATCGCGTGGATCTTCCTCGGCGTGCGCGGTGGTGCGGTCCGCTTCTTCGAGCAGCAGTCCGTCGGCCTTGAATCCAGTCGTCGAGACGTTGGCGAGATTGTTGGCGGCAACGTCCATACGCCGTTGCATGACGCGTTGCGTCTGCAGGCCGAGCATGAGGGCGTTATCCATGACGGTTAACCACGCAAGCCGCGTGCCAATGCTTAATTGCTTGATTTTTAGGGCTCGCCGCCTGCCGGGATGGTGAACGCCCTGCCTGTTTCTGCCGGGCGGGCGGCAAGTTTTGCCGGTCATTGAGAGCTTCTTAACCACGTCAGCCCAGGAAGGATGCGGGTTAACGCGCGAGCGATTCACGCATGTTCGGCAAAGGCAAAAAGAAGAAGGGCGAGAAGCCAGAGGCGGAAGAAGCCGAAGGCGCCGCGCCGGCCGCGGAAGGCGGTGAGGGCGGCGAAGGCGGCGAGGGCGAAGCTTCGCCCAAGAAGAAGATGTCGGGCAAGAAGCTCGTTCTCTTTATCATCCTGCCTGCCGTGTTGGTGCTTGGCGGCGGCGGCGCGGCCGCGTTCTTGTTGTTGAAACCGAGCGGCGAGCAGCACGCAGAGGCCAACGAAGGGCACGGCAAGGCGAAGGGCGGCCATGGCGCCGAAGCCACTGGCGAAGCCGTCCCCGGCCCGAACGGCACCATGATCATGCATGGCGACGACGTCGTCTTCGTCACGCTGCCGGAAATGCTTGTGAACATCACCGGCCCGGAGGGGCGTCCCGCCTATCTGAAGCTCAAGCTCACGCTTGAAGCGCCGGACGACGCAACAGTGACGGCGCTGGGCGAGCACATCCCGCGCGTCACCGATCAGTTCAACGGTTTCCTGCGCGAATTGCGCACCGATGACCTCGCTGGCTCCGCCGGCGCCTACAGGTTGCGGCTCGAATTGCTGCGCCGCGTCAACCTTGTGATCGCGCCGATGCAAGTGAACGCCGTGCTCATCGAAGAGATGCTGGTGCAGTAATGAGCGCTGAGCCGATTTCCGCCGAAGATAAGGAATGGACGACAGCCGAGGCGGCCAATGACGGCGGCGGCGCGGAAGCCTCCGAGCGCATCCTCAATCAGGATGAGATCGACAGTCTCTTGGGCTTCGGTCTCGGCGAAGAAGACAATTCCAGCCGCACCGGCGTGCGCGCGATCATCAATTCGGCGCTGGTTTCCTACGAACGCCTGCCGATGCTTGAAATCGTTTTCGACCGCTTGGTGCGGTTGATGACGACGAGTTTGCGAAACTTCACCAGCGACAACGTCGAGGTCAGCCTCGATCAAATCACCTCGGTGCGTTTCGGCGATTATCTGAACTCGATCCCGCTGCCGGCGATCATCGCCGTCTTCCGGGCGCAGCAGCTCGATAATTTCGGCCTCGCCACCGTCGATTCCGCGCTGATCTATTCGATCGTCGACGTTCTGTTGGGCGGGCGGCGCGGCGCGGCTGCAACGCGCGTTGAAGGCCGTCCGTACACGACGATCGAACGCACGCTTGTCACGCGCATGATCGAAGTCGTGCTCAACGATGCGCGCCAAGCCTTCGCGCCGCTGACGCAGGTGGATTTCACGCTCGACCGCATCGAGACCAACCCGCGCTTCGCCGCCATCGCGCGCCCGCCGAATGCGGCGATTATCGTCAAGCTGCGCATCGATATGGAAGATCGTGGCGGCAAGCTTGAACTGCTGCTGCCTTACGCAACGCTCGAACCGATCCGCAAAATGCTGCTGCAGCAATTCATGGGCGAGAAGTTCGGCCGCGACAACATCTGGGAAGGCCACTTGGCCAGCGAACTATGGGCGACCAAGCTCGAAGTGCGCGCCGTGCTTGATGAGCACAAAGAGCCGCTCCGGAAGATTCTCGATCTGAAAGTCGGCGACACGCTGATGCTCGACTCGCCGCCGGATGGGCCGGTGGCGCTCAAGTGCGGCGCTGTCGATCTGAGCATCGGGCGCGTTGGCCGTATGGGTCACAGTCTCGCTGTGCGTGTCGAAAAGCCGATCAGCGCGGCCATGCAACAGGCCGTAATGAAACTAGGAGGCGGCAAATGAGCCCCATCACACTCGTCATCGAAATCGTGCTTGCGTTGATGTTGGCGGCCTGCCTGTTCTACTTCTGGCGTCTCGATCAGAAACTGCAGGCGTTGCGCAGCGGCCAAGACGGCGCGCTTCGCGCAGCGGCGGAGTTGGCGCAAGCGACGGCGCAAGCCGAAGCCGCCGTGCGCGCCATGCGCGCCACGGCGCAAGACGCAGGGCGCGATCTGCAAGCGCGGATCAATGATGCGCGCGCGACGGCGGACCGTTTGGGGCTCGGCGCCGGGCGCATGCGCTCATCCGCCGATGTTGGCGCAGTCCGAGGCAGGGTAGGATGACCAAGCAAGCACAACCCGCGAAAAAGGGCTCATCGGTTCGCCTGATGCCGGCGGTGATGGTGACCGTCGCCGCCGTGCTCGGCCTCAAGGCTGTGGCGATGGCGGAGAGTGTCGCTGAAACGGTCGCCGAAGCCGGCCACGATCAGCCCGCGGCAGACGCTGCAGGGCACGGCGAGGAAGCCAGCGCGCCGCTCGCGAACACCGCGCAGTGCACCGCGCCGTCGTTCGCGGAGATGGCTGGCCTAAGTCAGGCGGAAGTGCAGGTGCTGCAGGCGCTGGGCACGCGCCGCGCCGAACTCGATGCGCGTGGCGAGGCGCTGGAAACGCAAGACGGCCTGATGCTCGCCGCCGAACAGCGCCTAAGCGAACGTCTGGCGGAGCTGCGCGCGTTGGAAACGCATGTGAACGATCTGCTCGGGCAGCTCGATGAGTCTCAAGAGCAACGTTTGGCCAGCCTTGTCGATGTTTATCAGCGCATGCGCGCCAAAGACGCGGCAGCGGTATTTGACGGCCTGGAAGACGATGTTCTGGTGCAGGTCGCAAGCCGTATGCGCCAAGCGAACCTGGCCGAGGTGATGGGCCGGATGAATCCAGACCGGGCCCGTGCGTTGACGCGCATGTTGGCCGATCGTGCGCGCCCGCCGACGAGCGGCGGCAGCTTGCTCGAACGCGCGCGTGGCGATGCGCCGGCGGCTGCTCCCTAAACCAGCGCTTAACCGCGAGCGGAGAGAATTAAAGCACGCTTAACGCATGAAGTCCTTGCGCTCTCCGTTAGCGATCGCGGCTGCCGCCATGATCGCCGTGCCGCCGGCGGCGGCGCAGCCCCTGCAGCTCACGCCGCAGGCGCAAGAGAACGCGCCAACGGAAACGCAAACCGCGCCGCCCGCTCCGCCGCCCGCGGCTGAGGCAACGGCGCCGGCCGAGCCTTCCCCCGACCTGCGTGGACCGTCAGGTCCGCTGCCAAGCAGCATCGACCTCGCGCTGACAGCGCCGCCGTCGCCGCCCCCGCCGCCGCCTGCGCCGCCACCTCCACCGGCCGCGCCGCCTGCGCCGCCGCCACCACCGCCGCCGCCGCCACCGCAGCGCATGTCGTCGATTCCGGACGCAACAGTCAGCGTTGGCGCGCAACCGGATTACACGCGGCTTGCCTTCCGCTTCGCCGGACCGACGACCGTGACGCCGCTGTTGCAGGGCAATCGTCTCGATCTTCGCTTTTCGCGTGCGGCCGATATCGACATCGCGGAACTGCGCGCGGCGCCGCCGCGTCTGGTGCGCGAAATCCGCCGGGTTAGCGCCGCCGGTGCGCCGGTGCGCTTACAACTCACGCTCGAAGCTGGCGTGCGTCAGCGTCACTTCGTTGATGGCGATCGCGTTGTCATCGATCTCTTGCCGCCGGAGGGCGGGGTTGAGCAAACAACAGCCGCCGGCGAACACTCGAATGCGCCGGCCCCCGCGCGCCCGCCTGTCAGCGGAACCGGCCGCGTGCAGATCGTTGAAGGCGCTAACGATACGCGTGTGACGGTGACGTGGCCTGGCGCGGCGCGCGCCGCCGCGTTCCGGCGCGGCGAAGCGATCTGGCTTGTCTTCGATGCAACCGGCCGCATTGATCTTAGCGGCGTGAGCCGAGTGGGCCGCCGTCACCAAGACGTGCAGGTTGTGCAGGGGCAGGGTGTGATCGGCCTGCGCATCCCAGCGGCGCCGGACATCCAGGTGTCCGCCAGCGCGGATGACAATTCGTGGACATTCACGCTTGCGGCGCGCGCCACGGCGCCGGCGGCCGCGCAACTGACGCGTGAAGTCAACGCCGAAGGCCAGGGACGAATGACGGTCGCGTTCGGCCGCGAAGGCGTCGTGCGTTGGATCAACGATCCGGAGATCGGTGATCGAATCGCGGTCGCCATGCTGGGCGGGCCGGCGCGCGGCGTCGTGACCCGCCGCGCCACAATGGAAGCGGCCATTCTGCCCACTGCCCATGGCGCCGTAATTGAACCTCGCGCGGACGATGTCAGCGCCACCTATGAAGGCGGCACGCTCACGGTCTCGCGCGGCGCCGGCCTGATTACGGCTGCGACTGAACAATCGCAGCTTGCCGCTGAAGTGAGCGCCGCCATGATGGCAGGCGATCTCGGCGGTGCGCCGATGCACGCCGAGGCGGCGCGCAATCTGGTGGACGTGCGCGAGCGCATCGACGAACTCATGCGCCGCGCCGCGGATGAAGGCGTGCGCGAAGGCGCGCCGGTCGAAGCGCGCATGGCGTTGGCGCGCTATCTGCTGGAGAACGAATTCGCCGCCGAAGCTCTCGGCGCGCTGCGCATCGTCTCGATCAATCAGGGCGAGTTGGTCGAGATCGATCCTGAGTATCGGTTGTTGCGCGGCGCCGCCAACGTGATGATGGGGCGGGTCCATGCCGCGCAAGCCGATCTCACGGCGTCGGCGCTCTTGAACAATCCTTCCGCCGCGCTTTGGCGCGGTTACGCCGCCGCGCAGCAGCAGGAATGGGCCGAAGCCCGCCGCGAATTGGAGCGTGGCGCTGGCGGTCTTGAAGAACATCCGCCCGCCTGGCGCGCGCGTTTTCAGGCGGCGCTCGCGGAGGCGGCGATCCAACTGAACGATTTTGCCGCCGCGGAAGCAGCCGCGCGCGCGGCTATGGCGCAAGCGCCGGACCAAGCCTTGCGTCTGCAAGCGCGCTTGATCGAGGCGCGGGTCGTCGCGGCGCGTGGCGATACCGCGCGCGCGCTGACCATGATGGACGAACTGGCGCGGGTTCATGACGAAGAAACCGCCGTCCGCGCGCAAGTCGAGGCAATCCGCATTCGCCGCTCCACCGGCGCCATGCGCGCCGTCGATGCCGTTGAACCGCTGGAAGCGTTGCGCTTCCGTTGGCGGGGCAATTCAACCGAGCTCACCATTGTCGGCATGCTGGGCGACACCTATTCAGAACTCGGCCGCTGGCGCGAAGCGCTGGCGACCATGCGCATCGCCGCCGATCGCTTTCCGACCGACCCAGCCGCGCGCCATCTGCGCGCCGACATGTCGACGCTGTTCGAGCGTCTCTTCCTCGATGGCGAAGCGGATCAGATTGAGCCTATCCAGGCGCTCGGGCTGTTCTATGAGTTCAGCGATCTGACGCCCGTCGGCCCCAACGGCGACCGGATCGTGCGTCTGCTCGCGGGGCGGCTGGTTCACGTCGATCTCTTGGAGCAGGCGGCGCAGCTGCTGCAGCACCAAGTGGATGAACGCTTGCAGGGTATGGGCAGGGCGCAAGTCGCTGCTGATCTCGCGGCGATCTATCTTATGGATCACAAGCCCGACCGCGCGCTCGTCGCCCTCGCTGGTTCGCGTCAGCCGAACATGCCGCAAACGCTGTTGGCGGACCGACGCATCCTTGAGGCGCGGGCCTTGCTCGATCTTGGGCGCCTTGAGGCCGCCGCCGAGCTTGTGGAGCGCGACCGCAGCGAGGATGCACAGCGCGTCCGCGCGGAGGCGGCATGGCGTGCGCGCGACTGGCAGCGCGCCGCCGCTGAATTGCGTACATTGCTCGGCGCGCGTAATCGCGCGCAACCACTCGATGAGCATGGCCGCCAAATCGTGCTTCGCGCTGCAGTGGCATTGACGCTCGCCGGTGATGAGGCGGGCGTGCGCGCGCTCTATCGCGATTATGCGGGCGATATGGCCAACACGCCGGACGCCGACGCGTTCGAAATCGTGGCAGCCGGCATCACCGCCGATGGTGCGGCGATCCGCGATGTGGCGCGCGCAGTAGCGCGAACGGATTTGCTGGGCCGCTTTATCGACCGTCTGCGCACGCGCATGACTGAGCAGGCGTCGCAAACGGCGGCCGCCAACACGCCGGCCGCGCCGCCCAATGTCCCGCCGCCCGCACCGCAGCCGCAAGCGGCCTTGCCCGCGCCGATCAGTCGAGAAGAGGCCGGCGCTTAAGGTTAGCGCGCCAGGAACCGCGCCGCCGTTGTTTCCGCTTTACAAGACGCGCGGCGCTTGGCGTGATTGTGCGTATGGCTGCGCCCATTTCGGTGATCATCCCTACGCTCGACAGCGCGCGGCATCTGCCGCGTGCGCTCGCGCCTTTGGTTGACGGGATGCACGAGGGGCTCATTCGCGAGGTGATCGTCAGCGATGGCGGTTCGCGTGATGAAACGCTGGAGATCGCCGATGCCGCCGGATGCACGTTGATCTCAGGCGAACCGGGGCGCGCCAAGCAATTGCTTAACGGCATCGCGCGCGCCAAGGGCAAGTGGCTTCTTGTTCTCTATCCGCAAACGGCCCTGGCGCCCGGCTGGACCGACGAGGTGCAGCTCTTCCTGCAGTTTAACGAAGCACGCAAACGGGCGGCGACGTTCAAGCTCGCGTTCGACGACAAATCAGCGAGGGGCGCGCTGTTCTGGGCGCGGCTGCGCGCGCAGGTGATGAAGCTGCCGCATGGCGATCAAGGGCTGCTGATCTCGCGCTTCCTCTATGACGGGCTCAGCGGCTACCGCGATGTGCCGCACGAAGATATCGACCTCGTCCGCCGTATCGGCGGCAAGCGGCTGGTGTTTCTGGAAACTGAAGCGGTGACGAGCGCCGAAAAATATCGCCATCGCGCCAGTCCGGCAGCGAACGTAAGCATGATGGCGCGCTACTTTCTGGGCGCCGATCCCGTGGAGCTAGCCAAGCGCTAACGCTGCGCGCTGCGCTGATCCAGCGGCGTGTAAAGCGCAGGCAAGCCCGCGGCCAAGCGATCCATCTCTGGTGTCGGCTGACCGTAGCGTTTGCGGCAGAGCGCCATGTGCGAGAGCGAGCGCTCGG
>CALBST010000244.1 GCA_937967425.1 uncultured Caulobacteraceae bacterium | reverse complement strand
CCTTCTCCCGCATGGGCGGGAGAAGGTGTCAGCGAAGCTGACGGATGAGGGTGGGTGTTTGACGTTTGCGTTCTGCGTCAAAGCCCGCGCTTCATTCTGACGCTCGCCCCCTCATCCGGCCTTCGGCCACCTTCTCCCCCTCGCGGGGGAGAAGGGAGGAGCTTCACGCCTCCGGCTCGTTCCTCGGCGCAGTCACCTTGCCGGCGCCGGCGCCGAGGACGAGGCCAGCAATAATCCCAATCGCGACTTGATCGAAGATGATGCCGAGGAAGAGGCAGAGCAGAAATACGCCGCCGGCGGAGAGCTTGTTCATGGTGGGATTTTGCGGCTAGGACGCGAAGTCGTCGTGATGATCCGAAGGCCCCTGCGGGCGCGCGAAATGACAGACGTTCGCGGGGCCGTCGTAGGTGAAGAGAAATTCTTTCAGCACAGAGCGCCCGATCAAGATGCTGTAGTTGATCCGCTCGATCTTCGGCGCGAAGAAGCGATCCAACCGCTTAAAGTTCAGCTGCGGGATTTCGAGCACGCCGAGGTACACAGCAACTTGGATCGGACCACCCACGGTGCCGATTGTGCGTTGATCGATCTGGCGAAGCTTGAGCGCGTGGGCGATGCGATAGTCGATGCAGGTGTCTGAGGCGCCGGTGTCGATCATGGCGCCGTGTTCGAGGAATTCTGGCACGCCGTCCTCGGGCGCTGCGTTCGGCTCGCGATGAACGATAGTTTCGATCACGATGCCTTCGATCGTGATCACTGGGCCCGGCGCTTGTGAGAGCGGGTTCACGCCGCTTCGACCACCACGAGCGGCACGTGCGGGATGTGTTCTTCGGTGTGGCGGATCAGGAACTGCGCGTTGCTGAACTTGCTGAGCGCAAAGCTTGCGGCGTCGTCAAACTCTTTGAACGAGCCCTTAAACTCGGGGCCAACGAAAATGACCCAACTCGGGCCGTGTTCTTGCAACAGACGCGGTCTTTGCGCGTGAAACGCGGAGATCGCCTCGGACATGTCCAGTTCAGCCATGACTTCCTCGTTACGCCAGAAGCCCCACAGATTCGGTTGTTCTCATGCGTCGCGGTACCAGAGTCTTAAGCTAGAGTCTGAGCCGTTCCGGCGCCAGGACTATTGGGTATGTCACCCTTTCCCCCCCCCGATAGGGTGGTTTCTCTGCGCGCACCCTCGCGGAGGCGCAGGCGGTTACGGGATTTTGAGTGCTGCCTCGGATGAGAGCGGTTGGTGCCAAACCGCATAGCCTATTCCGACATTGGCAGACCGTTTGATTTCCATCGAAACCATCTTCATCTGTGCTTGGCTCGACATGAGTGCCTGAATTGGATCGACGCCCATAATGGCGACGCTGCCGCCGGTGCTCCGCGACTGAAGCAACGCAATGTTGTCATCAAACGACTTCAAGAGCTGATCGAACGCCGTGGTAAGTCCAGTGGCTTTGCGCGCGATAACTCCAAGCACTTCGCCAGTGTCTCGCAGCAGCAGCGGGCCGCCTGAGTTGCTCGGGTTCACGCTCATGTCGAGCTTCAACATCGTCGCCGGGCCAGACTGGAAACTGGCCGAAAGCAGACCCGCCGAAATCGTCAAGTGAGGATCATCGAATGGATATCCGAGCCCGCACACTTCGGTGCCAATATCTGGGAGCGTCTGGGCGAACCTTAGCGATGGACCGAGCGTGACCCCCGCCGGCGGGGCAACAATCGCGTAGTCATATGAGTGTTCGGCTGAGTGCCCCTTCATAGTTAGGGCCGCCTTATTTGGATACGACCACACCTGCGTTTGCGACGCGGCGGCCTTCTCGAAGACCACGTCTATTTGGCAATCGTTGGGGACATCAAGAACGTGCGCGCATGTGATGAGGTGGTTGTTCAACAGGAAGCCGGTCCCGGACGAGACTCTTTGTCCACCCCTCTTAATCACCACGTTGGCAACCGAAGGCGCACACGTCTTGTAGATCTCAATCGGTTGCATTGCCTCATGGCCCCTTGCGCCGCCGCCCGCGATACGGCGGCTTCTTTGCTCGCACCGTCGCCGCGGTTATTGTCGCCCGGTCGCCTTCGCGGGACGCGCGCACGGCGGTGTCTGCGGCTTCGCGTAGCGCTTCTTGGCGGGCTAGCGGATCGTCCGCGATGAGTAGTTCGGTTTCTTGGAGGCGTTTGATTTCGTCGCGCAGTCTTGCAGCGGTTTCGAACTCCAGGTCCGCGGCGGCGTCTTTCATCTGCTTTTCTAGATCGGCGATGTAGGTCTTGAGGTTGTGGCCGATGAAGGGGGCGGAGTCCTCGGCTACGCCTCGGCCTTTGTCCTTGCCGCCGGCGCCGCGTTTGAAGGCCATGGGGTCGCGGGGGTCGATGGTGAGGCTGTCTTTCTCGTAGACGCTGTCGAGGATGTCTTTGATGCTCGACTTGATCGATTGCGGCGTGA
>CALBST010000243.1 GCA_937967425.1 uncultured Caulobacteraceae bacterium | reverse complement strand
GTAAGGATCACGACTGACGGGACGTGGGATCGCCGCCAAAAGGCGCGATCCCGCCCTTCCCTTCGGCCAAGTCCGGCGCTATATCCCGCCGCAACTGACCTCGTCCGCGCCCGGATGCGTCAGCCCGTTGCACCAGATGGCTAGCGCCTGGCGACGACGCCGGGCGCTTTTGCGTATCTGGAGCCTCCCCATGACCTCGAACGTGCTGATGCCGAAGGCCACCGCCGTCTGGCTGATCGAAAACACCTCGCTTGCCTTCAAGCAGATCGCCGAATTCACCGGCCTGCATCCGCTCGAAGTCCAAGGCATCGCCAATGAAGATGTCGCCAAGGGTATTCGCGGCGTCGATCCGATCGCCGGCGGCTTCCTCTCGCGCGAAGAGATCGCCAAGGGCGAAGCCGACGAGACGTATGTGCTGAAGCCGCTGGAGCAAAAGCGCGTCGATCTTCCGCAAGTGAAGAAGAAGGGTGCGCGCTACACCCCGATCGCGCGCCGTCAGGATCGCCCGGACGCCATCGCCTGGTTTCTGAAGAACCACCCGGAAGTGCCGGACTCAAAGGTTGTGAAACTGATCGGCACGACGAAGGCGACGATCGAACAAGTGCGCAACCGCACGCACTGGAATAGCTCGCAGATCAAGCCGGTCGATCCGGTCACGATCGGCCTCTGCAGCCAGATCGAACTCGACGCCGTGGTCGCCGACGCAGCCGCCGCCAAAGCCCGCGCCGATAAACGCGCGGCGAAAGCCGAGGCCAAGACGCTGAAGGCCGCGCAAGAGACGGTGCCGGCCGAGACGTACGAGAACGTCGCCCCCAGCGAAGACGCTTAAGCTAAACAACCACGAGCCCTGAGCGTGTCGAAGGGCGGAGCGGCGCACTGACGCCGGCCTTCGACAAGCTCAGGCCTCTCATCGCACCTTATCGCCGCCAAACCTGCCGCAGGATGCGGTCGCGGCCGCAGCCGGCGCGATACATGGCGTAGCGCTCGGGATTTCGGCGCGCGTAGTCGCGGTGGTACTCTTCCGCCTCGGTGAATGGACCAAGCGGCAAGATCGGGGTGATCACCTGGCCGTTCACGGCGCCGCTTTCGATGACGGCGGCCTTGCTCGCTTCTGCATCGGCGCGCTGTTCGGGCGTCACGAAGATCGCCGGGCGATAGCTTGAGCCGCGGTCGCAGAACTGGCCGCCGTTGTCGGTTGGGTCGGTGAACCGCCAATAGCGATCCACCAATTGGCGATAGCTGATCACGCTGGGATCGAAGCGCACACGCACGGCTTCGTAATGCCCCGGATGGTTTTCGTAGGTCGGGTTCGCATTGCGGCCGCCGGTGTAGCCGCTCATCACCGAAAGCACGCCGGGGATCGCGCCCATGTCGTGCTCCATGCACCAGAAGCAGCCGCCCGCGAACACGGCCTCCTGCTGCCCTGCCGGCAATGGCTCCTGGCGCGGCTGCTGCGCGGATGACGGCGCGGGCGAACATGCGGCGGCCACGAACAACAAGCTTGCGATAAGGGCGCGGCGGATCATGCTGGCTTATACGCCGAACGCGCGCGAACGGTTGCATCAAGTCTGGATTTCCAGCGCGGCGCCGGCGGTCCAGACGTGAAACCGGCATAGCCGCTCAACCGTATAGAGCACCGACAGGAGCTTCCATGCGCATTGCAGCCTTTGCCGCCATTGCCCTGCTCGCCGTCAGCGGCGCGGGATATTACGCTTACGCGCAGACGCGAGCGCAGCCGCAACAGGCTGAACGCTCCCCCGGCGCGCTGGAGCGCTTGCGCACCTGGGTCATGGAGCGCGGCGGCACCGAGCGCGCGTTCGATAATGAGTATTGGGACCACCACGAGCCCGGCCTCTATGTCGAAGCCCGCACCGGTGAGGCGCTGTTCGTTTCCACGGATAAGTACGACAGCGGCTCGGGATGGCCGAGCTTCACCCGCCCGGTCGATCCCAACGCCATCACCATGCACGAGGATTACACGATGGGCATGCGCCGCATCGAAATCCGCTCGCGACAGGGCAACCACCATTTGGGCCACGTCTTCGACGACGGCCCGCGCGGCTCCGGCGGTCAGCGCTTCTGCATCAACAGCTGCGCCATCCGTTTCATCCCGCGCGCTGAGATGGAGGCGCAGGGATACGGGCGGTATCTCCCGCTGGTTGACGCAGCCAACGCGCAGTAGCGCGCAATAAAAAAGCCGGCTTCCCGCCGGCCCATTCAAAACGCAACACGGGCGCGCGCTCAATTTCTCATTCTGAATTGAGCGCCGCCCGCTAGATGTCGTCGCGATACTTCGCGGCTAATGATGCTCCGAGCTTTGTCGGAGCTGTTCGATTTCTTCTTTTAATTTGAGCTTTTGGCGTTTCATCGCCGAGAGCCGCGTCGCATCTACAGAGGGATGCTGGGCCTCACTTTTGATGATAATGTCGAGATCACGATGGCGCGCGTCTAATTCGCGCAGCCGCTGCTCGATAGCCATCGAAGGCGCCTCCTTTAGCTTTGGCGAGTCCGAGCTTGCTCCCCTTTTTCGGTGTTGTCTCCTTACATCATCAACAAAAATAAACTTTCTTGCTGCTGCCTGATTCTGGCCGAAAATTTCGCCGGTGAAGGCGGCTTTACAGCGCCCCATTGGCGTGTCTTAGCTCTCCTTCCGCGCGCACACGGGGCTGCGTGTGGAACCGCGGACGCGAGAGCTCATGGATTCCGAAGACGGAACCGGCTTCGACATTAACGACACGCCGGAACGGCGCGCGCTCAAGGCGCGCCTCATGGAATACCGCGAGGAGCACCGCGCCCTCGACTCCGCCATTTTTGCCCTTCAAGAACAGAGCGGTGGGGATGCGCTTCAGCTTGCCCGGCTGAAAAAGCGCAAACTTGTCTTGAGGGATCAGATCAAATGGATCGAGGATCGGCTGACGCCGGACATCATCGCTTGAAGCACTGGCTGGGCGGCGCGGCTTTGCTTGCCGCGATATCGCCGGGCGCCGCACTCGCCCAGGACGCGGAAGCCGGCAATAGCGGCGTCTTCTCCATCGTCGTCGAGAACGACAGCCTCTCCTCCGGCGCCGACCGCAACTACACCTCGGGCATCAAGCTCGCCTATGTAAGCCAAGTCGACGAGCTGCCGGGCTTCCTGTCGCCCACGCGCGGCCTGACCCGCACCTTCTCCGGCAGCGATCCGGATTTTTGGGGCATCGCCTTCGGCCATTCGATCTTCACGCCCGAAGATATCAGCGCCAACCCAGCGCCGCCCGATCAGCACCCCTACGCCGGCTGGCTTTACATGCAGGTGATGGTCGGCGCCGAAGAAGATCGTCCCGGCAATCTCGAGCCACGCTATCTCGACACTTACGAACTCGAACTGGGCATCACTGGCCCATCCGCCATGGGCGAAGAAGCGCAGCGCGGCATTCACGAATGGCTCGGCGCGCCCGATCCGCAGGGCTGGGACAGCCAGCTCAACGATGAAGTCGCGTTTGCGGTCTCATTCGATCGCCGCTGGCGTCCGCCGTGGGCGCAGCTCTCCACTGACATCGGCGGCCTCGAATTCGATCTGACGCCAAACGCCGGCGTCACGCTCGGCACACTACGCACTGAAGCGCGCGTCGGCGTCGCCGCCCGCATCGGCTGGCGCTTGGACAACGATTACGGCCCGCCCCGCGTGCGCCCGTCACTTGCCGGCATCGAGCATTTCTCCGGCGGGCCGCTCTCGTGGCAAATCTTCGCCGGCGTCCAAGGACGCGCCGTCGCCCACAATCTCTTCCTCGATGGCAACACGTTCGAGGACAGCGCCTCAGTCGAGCGCAATCCGTATGTCGGCGATTTCCAAACCGGGTTCGCTATCAGCTCCGGCTCGTGGCGGCTCGCCTACACGTACGTGTGGCGTACGGAGGAGTTCGAAACCCAAGGCGGCCGCCAGGATTTCGGCGCGCTAGCGATCAGCGTAAGGCTATAGCTTCGCTCCTACTGCGCCTGCATAATCCGCCGCCAGGTGTAGCTGCCATTCGGCGTCCACACGCCATTGGCGTCGATATCGAACTGATCGGTGATGTAAGTGTCGCCATCCTCGACGGTGCGATGGCCCTCTTTCCAATCACGGCCATCAGGTAGCCAGAAGATTTGCTCGACCGTGCCGCGATTGCCTTCCATCGTCGTCGTGCCGACGCCATAGAGGCCAGGACCGCCCCATTGTTCGAGCACCGCGCGCTGTTCGCCGGGATGCCAGAACTCGCGGAACGACCAGAACTCGCTGGTCTCCTCGCCCGCCTCAATGCCGTAGAGGCGTCCAATTAGAACGTGGCCATTGTTCGCAGCGCGCCATTCCATGCCAAAGGCATCGGGCTGCGCTGGGTCGGCGGCGTTGCCTGGATTGGGCGCCACCCATGTCCCACCGCCACGGCTCATGAAATCAACATGCGCCACCCACCAATCCGGCATCGTGTGCGCAGGTTGCTGCTGTGCGACCGCGGGCGAAGCGCAGGACGCGATGAAGAGCGCGAAGGTCAACAGAAGCGTTCGCATACAGGCACGCAAGCGCCACTTGAGCGATCGTTCAAGGCAATTTGCGATGAATGACGGATCTGCGGGCTAGAATCCCGCGAACGCCTGCGTCTGTACGCGGCGCGCGTGCTTCTCGGCGTACATAGCTTCATCCGCCCGCGCGATCGCGGTTTCCGGATCTTCCACTGTCGCGATGGCGTGGACGCCAACAGAGGCGCGAATGCGATGCGGCACGCCAGCATAGAGAATGGCGCTGGAATTGATCTTGTCGCTCAGCGAGGCGGCCTTCACCGACGCCTCATCCGCCGTGGCGCGGTTGAGGATGATGCCGAACTCATCGCCGCCGAGACGGCCAACGACGTCGCTCTCACGCACGCTATCAATCAGCAGCAAGCCGACATGGCGCAGCACGGCGTCGCCCGCCGAATGCCCGTACTCATCGTTGACGGCCTTGAAGCCGTCGAGGTCTATGTAAATCACGGCCGCCGGCGTCTTATAGCGCTCGACCTCGGACATCGTCCGGTGAAGTTCCCGCAGGAACGCGCGGCGGTTGAACACGGGCGCCAGCGTATCGCGATCGGCCAGCGCTTCGGCCGCTTCGAGTTTGGCTTTCAGCTCGGCCAGCTCGGCGGTGAGTCGCTCCAGCACCGCGATTCCGCTCTCGGAAACATCGCGCGCCCCGAGCCCCAGCCCTTGCAGGAGCTGGCTCGTTTCGCTTGCGAGTTTCGAGCGTTTGAACAGCATCTTTACCCACAGGGATGCGCCCTCTGGGTAAAGGCCGGATTAACTGCTTGCGGGACCGGACTGGACGGCGCGCCCGGCTTCATTTACTGGGCCGTTTTTTAGGAGCAGCCGAAACATGGCTACCCCACAAGTCGGGCTCATTATGGGCTCGAAATCGGACTGGGACACGATGAAGGCCGCCGCCGAAGTGCTTGATGCGCTCGGTGTCGCGTACGAGGCCAAGGTCGTTTCCGCCCACCGCACCCCGAAGCGCCTCTATGATTACGCCACCAGCGCCAAGGCGCGCGGGCTGAAAATCATCATCGCCGGCGCCGGCGGCGCAGCCCACCTGCCCGGCATGGCCGCCTCGATGACGCCGCTGCCGGTGCTCGGCGTGCCGGTAAAGAGCAAAGACCTGAAGGGCCTCGATAGCCTGCTCTCCATCGTGCAGATGCCGAAGGGCGTGCCGGTCGGCACGCTCGCCATCGGTGAGGCGGGCGCAGCCAACGCCGGCATTATGGCCGCGCAAATTCTGGCGCTTGGCGACGCCACGCTCGCCGCGCGCGTCGATGCGTTCCGCGCCGCGCAAACAGAAGCGGTGTCCGAAAGCCCGCTATGAACCCGCTCCCGCCAGGCAGCACGATTGGCATTCTCGGCGGCGGTCAACTCGGCCGCATGTTGAGCCAAGCCGCCGCGCAGCTTGGCTTCGATGTCTGCATTTTCACCGACGAACCCGACAGCCCCGCTTCGCGCGTTTCGGCCAAGACGATTGTCGGCAATTATCTCGATCACGCCGCGCTCGCGGATTTCGCGCGCCGCGTTCAAGTGGTGACGACCGAGTTCGAAAACGTCCCCGCTGAAACGGCGGAAGCTCTGATCGCCGCCGGCGCGCGCGTCGCGCCGGCGCCATCCGCGCTCGCCATCGCGCAGGATCGCTTCGATGAGAAGAGCTACTTCCTCAGCGCCGGCATCGCCACGCCGCCGTTCAGAGCCATCGGCTCGCAAGAAGACTTGGACGCGGCCATCGCCGAAATCGGCGCGCCGGCAATCCTGAAAACACGTCGCCTCGGCTATGATGGCCGCGGCCAAATCCGCATCAAGTCAAGCGCCGACGCTGAAGGCGCCTACGAAAAGCTTGGCGCGCCGGGCATTCTGGAAGGTTTCTGCGCCTTCGACCGCGAAGTCTCAATCATCGCCGCCCGCGCCGTTGATGGCGCCGTCGCCTTCTACGATCTCAACGAAAACGAGCACGCCAGCGGCATTCTTTCGCGCACGACGCTGCCGGCGAATGTCAGCGAAGCGACAATCATCGAAGCGCAGAGCGCCGCGCAGAAAGTGCTCGAAGCGTTCGACTATGTCGGCGTGCTGACGATCGAGTTTTTCGTGATGCCCGATGGCTCGCTCATCGCCAACGAAATGGCGCCGCGCGTCCACAATTCGGGGCACTGGACGATTGAGGGCGCGCTGACGTCGCAATTCGAGCAACACATTCGCGCCGTAGCCGGTTGGCCGCTCGGGCCAACGACACGCATCGCCGGAATCGAAATGCTGAACCTCATCGGCGAAGACGCGGACGCCTGGCCGCAACTGGCCGCCGATCCTACCGCGCGGCTTCACCTATACGGCAAACGCGACACTCGCGCCGGCCGCAAGATGGGGCACGTCACTAAGCTCAAATCGAGCTAGCTGCGCGGGAACGCCTCGTCGCGCGCGGTGAACATCCAGAAGCCGATCACATAGAGCAGCGGCGTCACCAGCCACAACACGTCAACGATCGCGCCCGGCGTGCGGCGGACGAAGGTCACGATCTCCTCGCCGTCATCGATCAACCCGCCGATCGCGGTGACAGCCGGATTGGCCAGTACGAGCAACGCGATGAAGCAAATCCAGAATGCGATCGCCGTTGCGACAATGGGGCTGGTGCGCTCGACGTAATCGTCAGCGGGATGGTCGTCCAAATGAGTCAAAGAGGTCCAGATCGTCAGCGGCCAAGCCGCGGCGTTTATGAACCGTACCGGAGCTGCAGCCATGAAGCGCCTCCACACAGGTTCGTGTTGCGCAAGACTATGCGCTCACGAAGCCGTGATGTCAGCACAATGAAGGAAATTTCAGCGCCCGCTGAGGCGCCGCACCGCGGCGGCGAGCTCGGCTTGGCGGTGCACGCCCATCTTCGCGTACACGGTCTGAACCTGCGAACGCACTGTCGCGATCGCTACACCGCGATGCGCAGCAATGGCGTCGAGCCCCTGCCCATCCGCCAGGGCGAGCGCCACATCCGCTTCAGCGCGCGTTAGCCCATGAGCGCGCCGTAGCGCACCTGCGCACTCCGCCAACTTCGCCGCCCTTACCACAACAAGCGCAGCGGGCGAGCCGCCGAAGCAAACGCGCTCACGCGGCAGAGGCTGGACATCGAGCACGCGAGCATTGGTAGACAAAGTGATCGGCGCGGGGGCGACGCAGCGGCCATCCCGCGCCGCGTGCAACACCAGTGATAAGGCCGCGTCGAGAGCGCTTTGATCCGAGCGCCCTCGCAAACGCAGCCGCCCTCCCACGACCTGAAGCGCCTCGCCGCTCAACGCCAGCGCCTCAGCAGCGCGCGAGGCGCCGATGACGCGGCCGTTTTCTGAAAGCAGAAACGCCGCCGCATCGATCGCATCGACTGTTCGCAGCGTTGTCGTACAGCGCTCAGCGGAAAGCGTGAGCTGAACGCGCATCGCGGCCAGCATGTGAGGCATCAGCGCGTGGAACGCGCGGAACGCCTCTTCGTCGAGCGGACCCTGACTGCGCGAACGCGTCACCGACGCGCGCACGAATGCGTCTTCATCGCGCATCAGCACGACTTGGCAGTTGAACGGCAAGTCGTACGGCTCGTAGATCTCGGCGTAGCTCGGACTGCGCTTGCGCTCCTCTTCCCCCACATAATCCTGATCCGCGACTGGGGCCAGGAGAGGCGCTGACAGTCCCGCCCGAAAACGCGGATTCGCAACAGGGTTCGCAAAACCCCAATCTTCCAGCATTTGCGAAAAGCCGTCGGGCACGCGGGTGACGACATGGCCTACGACGTCGTTGTCGCCATTCAACGCTATCAATTGTCCCGTGCGCGCGCCGCACGCATCAGCGACGGCGTCGAGCGCGGCGTCCCAGCGGCCCACATCGAACATCGCTTCGAGCAACAATTGGCGGGCGTGATCGACGCGTGCTTCCGCACCTAGCCTCATTGCGAGTCCATCCAACCGCTCACGTCCCGTCCCCGCCTGTCATCATGCATTTGGATGATGCGCGACCGGCCGCGCAACGCAAGCATGAAGTCAAGTTCCGGGGGCCGGGACGGGCTGAGACCGGATGAGATACGGCGCAACGCGCCGTTCGCCTAGCGAGGGACAGAGGAGAAGCAGGTATGAAATGGATTTCCGGAATGGCGATGTTCGTCGGGGTGGCGATGATGGCGTCAACCCCACCAGCGGAGGCGCAATCGGGCCGCTGGCTCGACGATTGCCTGCGTGAGTTTCATGACGACCCTCCCAACTCCGCATTTCGCTACACGCACGTGATCGAGAATGAATGCCACCGGGATGGTCGCAGATATCAATTCCAATACGTCGTTACAAACTCTCGCGGTTCGCGCACTTTGACTGGCCATCTCGGCGAACGTTGGACATATGCCGTCCTTCCCGGCGAAACAGTCGACATTGTCGGCCTCCAACAGCGATAAGCCGAATTAATTTCCGCCGTAGCGAAACCGCGCGGCGACGCCGACGGCGCCTTCCACGCCGTCGGCTATCGGCTTCAACCGCGCTTTCAGCTTTTCGAACTGCATGACATTCTCAATGCGCGCATCGAGGAACGCCCAGGTCGCTTCGTTGTCTTCGCTGTCGTCGCTGAACCAGCGCGCGTAAGTGCTGGCGAGCACGCCGGAGAGAATGGCGCGCTTGGAGTAGAAGTTCCCGTCGGTCGAAGTATCGCCGAGCGCGCGCCAGATGTGATCGGCGGTGCGCCAGAGAAGCCGGGCCGCTTCCGGCGCACGGAGCGGGTGGGCGAGCGCCCTCGTCATGGCGCGCGCGGCTTCCTTGTAAGGCTGCTGCGCTTCGAGGCGGACCTGAACCGCCGCACGCACCCGTTGGCGGACCTTCATGGCCCCCAGATCGAGGTCCTCCAGCCGCGCCAGCATTGCGGCGTCGGCCCGGGCGGCGAAGGCGTCAAACAGGTCGAAAGCACCCTTAGGACAAGCCAGCGCAGCCTCACCCTCGCTCAAGCCTGCTTCGGCTACCGCCGCCTTGAATGCAGCCTCCGTCCAGCCCTCACGGGCGGCGTGGGCCGGGAAAACCTCCAAAATCCGGGTCCGGAAGCGATCAGAGGGGGTGTCTGGCATGAGGAAAAGCTAAGCCTGCCGGGGCTTTCCAGCAATGGACAGCGCCGCGGCCTTTTGCTATCAGCCCGCCTTCGCTTCAGAACGGAGCCGCGGCGCAAACCAGCGCACGCGGCCCGTTGGGTGTTTGGCATTCGGGTTACGGGAGACGGGTCCTGGTACAGATTTTCGTTCGCGATAACAACGTCGATCAGGCGTTGAAGGCGCTCAAAAAGAAGATGCAGCGGGAAGGCACTTTCCGCGAAATGAAGCGTCGCAATCACTACGAAAAGCCGTCTGAAAAGCGTGCGCGCGAACGTGCGGAAGCTGTCCGCCGCGCCCGCAAGCTGGCCCGCAAGCGCGCGCAGCGTGAAGGTCTGCTTCCGCGCCCGCCGGCGAAGCCGCGGTAAAAACCAAACACTGAAGCGATTGGAATTTGAGAACGCCGCCCCTCGCCGGGCGGCGTTTTTCATTGGCCGTCCGCAAGACGCATCATCAACGCTGAAGCATCGGCGAGAAGCGCGCGCTCCTCGCGAGTGAGCTTTGCGATGCGGGCGTTGAGCAAGGTCAGACGCCGCTTGCGGCCCTCTTCCATCAGCGCGCGGCCCTTGGCGGTGACCTCGATCCGCACGCCGCGTTTGTCTTCGCGATCGACGCGTTTGGCGACGAGACCCAGGGCCTCAAGCTCGCTCACGAGCTTCGACATCGTGGCCGGGGTGACTTGCTCGGCGCGGGCCAAGGAGCTGAGGCTTTGCGCGCCGCCGAACACGAGCACGGAAAGCGCCGAGAGCTTCGGTGCGGACACGCGGGTTTCGTCGTCCGCCGTGCGCACGGTGCGGAGCAGGCGGATCGCGGCGCGGTGGAGCGCGCTGGCGACCTCAAGTGAATCTGTGCGGGCCATGGCGACGCAGAATCTGGCTTGACTTACTTAGTTAGTCAAACTAATTGTTTTGACATTGGGAGATTGAGGCCATGAATGCAGCGCCGCAGATGCTTACGGGGATTTGTCAGGTCGCTCTCGCCAGCGCCGATCCGGGTGCGCTGGTCGCGTTTTATCGCGACACGCTGGGCTTTCCGGTGCTGTTTGAAACTAACGGCATGACGTTCTTCCAGTCAGGCGCCACGCGCTTGATGATCGGCGCCGCCCATCCTGGCCAACAGGTCGGCGGCGATGCCGTGCTTTACTTCGAACCGCGCGATTGGAGCGCCGCCGAAAGCGCGCTTGAGGCCAAAGGCATCGCCTTCCTGCATCCCGCGCAGAGGCTTCAGCAAGCGCCCGGCCGCGAACTGATGCTGCGCGCGTTCAAGGACCCCGAAGGGCACACGCTCGCCCTGATGGGCTGGCGGGCGGCTTAAGCCTTCGCGCTCTTGCGTCCACGCCAGCTCGAGAGGCTGACCTGATCGACGACACCGGCTTTGAAAATGCGCGAGGCGAGGAAGAGGATCACGACGACGGTCACGACCATGAGTCCGCCCTGACCTGCGATCTCGACCCAATCGAGCCCGGACGGCGCCCGGATGAGCAGCAGGAATGGCGTGAAGATCGGTATCCAGCTCGCCATCTCAATGATCGGCGCGTTGGGATTATCGAGCGCAGGCGTAATCAGCATCATCGGCATGGCAAGCACGAGCGCCACCGGGCCGAGCAATGTCTGCGCTTCCTGCACCGACTCGCAGAGCGAACCCAGCGCCAGGAAGATTGCGCCGTACATCAAATAGCCGGCGATGAAGCCGATAAAGAACGCCACCAAGAGGCGCGGGTCGAGGAAAGCTTCGGCGATCTGGCCGAAAATGTTGTCGCTCGCGCGTTCGGCCGCGATGGTCAGCAACGACCCGCCCAGCGCGCCCCAGAACAGAAACAGCGTGGCGCTGACCGCCGCGACGCCCAAGAGTTTGCCCATCAGCATTTGCATCGGGCTGACGCTGGTCAGCAGCGTATCGAGGATTTTGTTCGACTTTTCCTCGATGACGCCGTTCAGCAGCATGTTCGCCACCGAGAACACGATGCTCCAGAGCACGAACGCCAGCGCCAAAGCCGCAAAGAACGGCGCGCGCTCGCGCAGTGTGACACCTTCGGCGCCGGATGAACGCGGGTCGAACTGAACGATTTGGGGATCGAAGCTCTGCAGGCGCTCGGCTTCAGTCGGCGCCAGACCCTGCGACGTCAGCGCCTCGCGCTGCATTTCCAGACGCATCGCCCGGTGCGCAAGGTTCGTCGGCTCATCGTGATTGAGCGCCGTGCTCCAATATTCGATCACCGGCGCGCCTTGCGCGTCGCGGCGCAGATAAAGCGCGCCGTAAAGCGCGCGCCCATCCGTGAGCAATTGCGTGCCATCGAGATAGGGGCGCAGCGCTTGGATATCCGCCGCCGGGGGATCGATGATGTGATAACGCGGGGATGGCGTGGGGAACGCGGTAAGCGCAGTGGGCGCGCGCTCAGCAACCACGGCGCGCGCGGCGGCGATAGCAGCAGGGCGATCCGGCGCTGCATCGAACGCGGCGATGGCCGGCGCCTCAGCGGACGGCGCGGTGGCGGCGAGATAGGCGCGGATGTCGCCGCGCGCGTCGCGCAAAGCGCTGGCGGCGAAGGCGGCTTTCACGGCGTCCGCGTCGGTCGAACGCTCGGCGACAATGGTGATTACGCGCGGCGGCTCGGCGCGCGCCAAAAGGATCGGCCCAAACAGCAGCACGGCGATGATCAACGGCGCCGTCAGCAGCGAGAGCCAAAAACCCCAGGCGCCTATGTAGGCGAGGTAGTCACGGCGGGCGACGAGGAGAACCGGAGACATCGCCCTACTCCGCCGCCGTTATCGCGGCTTTGTCGCCGACCAAGGCCACGAAGGCTTCGTGCAGGCTCGCCCGCGCCGGTTCAAACAATGAGAGCGGCGCGCCCGCCTCGACACACGCCTGCAGCAATTGCCGCGAGCCGTGGCCGTTCTCCAGCCGCACCCGCCAGCGGCGGTTGCCGTGCTCGCCAAGTTCTTCCGTCCACTGAAATCCGAGCGGCGCCAGAACCGGCGCCATGTCATAATCGCCATCGGTCTCAATCACCGCGACGCTCGGCGCGAGCGCAAGCGCCTCGCGCACAGTGCCTTCGAACGCGGCCTTGCCCTGCGCAATCAGGAGGATGCGATCGCAGAGCCGCTCGGCGTGCTCCATCACATGCGTGGAGAAGAGCACCGTCCGCCCCGCGGCAGCCTGCGCGCGAATGGTTTCTTCGAGGCCGCGCTGGTTAACCGGATCGAGGCCCGAAAACGGTTCGTCGAAAATGATCAGATCTGGCTCATGCGCGATGGCGCCGAGCACCTGAACTTTTTGCGCCATCCCCTTCGAGAGCGTCTTGATCTTCTTGCGTTTAACCTTGCCGAGGCCGTGATCGGTCAAAAGCGCGTCGGCGCGTTTGAACGCTTTGCCGGCCGGCGTGCCCTTCAACCGCGCGAGATAAGCGATCGCCGAACGCGCGCTCATGCCGCGATACAGCCCCCGCTCCTCCGGCAGATAACCAACCCGCTTCATGGTTTCGCGATCGGCGGCGCCGCCAAGAACGGTTATGCGACCCGCGGTGGGACGCAATACGCCAACCAGCATGCGTAGCGTCGACGACTTGCCGGCGCCATTTGGCCCAAGCACGCCGTAGATCGATCCCTTCGGGACGCTAAAGCTCAAGTCTTGCACCGCGGTGCGGGCGCCGTAGCGCTTGACCAGGCCTTCTGCTTCAAGCGCTGCGTTCATGCATCCTGACGTTTAACGGGCGGACAAGCGAGATCAAGCGCGCGCCCCAGCGCGCGTTGTCGCGCGGCCCAAAACGAGCAAAAGCTATGCCGGGTGGCGGCTCGCGCCCTGCGGCGACGTAGTGAAGTTTACGACATTCGCCCGCACACGGCTTGAAAGTGCAAAAATCTGGGCGTTAGCTCCCGCCTTCAACATGGGAGGCTGCGTATGAAATCGCCCGATCCCGATAAGCTCAACGCTCTGCTTGGAAAGTTGGTGGGAGACCTCGGCGCCGCCGCCGGCGCGTCCTTGGTGCTGCTGGGAGACCGGCTGGGCATCTATAAGGCCATGGCTGACGGCAAGGCTGTCACGCCCGAAGAACTGGCCGAGAAGACCAAGCTCAATGCGCGCTATCTGCGCGAATGGCTCTCGGCGCAAGCCGCCGCCGGTTACATCGACTACAATGCGAAGAGTAAGAAGTTCAAACTCAATCCCGAGCAGGCGTGCGCCTTCGCCGACGAAGGCGGGCCAGCTTTTTTTGCGGGCGCATTCCAAGTCGCGCAATCGATGTGGCTCGATGAGCCGAAGGTCGCGGCGGCGTTCAAGAGCGGCAAAGGCGTCGGCTGGCACGAACATTCGACTTGCCTCTTCCACGGCACGGAAAGGTTCTTCCGCCCCGGCTACAATCGCCATCTCGTCTCGGAGTGGATTCCGTCGCTGCGCGGCGTGAAGGAAAAGCTGGAGAAAGGCGCGAGCGTTGCCGACGTAGGCTGCGGCCACGGCGCATCGACGATCCTGATGGCGCTCGCCTACCCCAAATCGAAATTCTACGGCTACGATTATCACGAGCCATCGATCGAGCGGGCTACGAAGCTTGCCAAGGAGGCGGGCGTTTCGAAGCGCGTGAAGTTCGAGCGCGCCAGCGCCAAGGACTATCCGGCGCTCGGTTACGACATGATCGCATTCTTCGATTGCTTGCACGACATGGGCGATCCTGTCGGCGCCGGCAAACATGCGAAGAAGGCCCTGGCCGATGACGGCGCCTGGATGATCGTCGAACCATTCGCGCACGACGATCTGGCCGACAATTTGAACCCCGTGGGCCGCGTCTTCTATTCGGCCTCCACCATGATCTGCACCCCCGCCTCGCTCAGCCAGGAGGTTGGCCTGGGGTTAGGCGCACAAGCGGGTGAGGCGCGGCTCAAAAAGGTGGCCAAGGACGCCGGCTTCAGTAAATTCCGGCGAGCCGCCGAGACCCCCTTCAACCTGGTGTTCGAGGCGCGCGCCTGAATTCTGGGTGGAAGGACATTCAATGCGAGCTTTGATTATCGCCGCGGCGCTGGCCGCCAGCGGCGCAGCCTATGCCGAGCCTGTAAACTACACGCTCGACCCCGCCCACACGCAGGTTGCCTTCTCGATCGATCGCTTCGGCTTCAACCGCGTTCTCGGCCGTTTCGAGAATGTCACCGGCACGATGGTGATCGACGAAGAAAACCCAGCGAACTCCTCGGTGACCGCCACTATCCAAGTCGCCAGCGTCGATTCCAGCAATGACACGCGCGACGAACACATCCGCGGCGAGCGCTGGCTGAACGCCGCGCAATTCCCGACGATCGAGTTCCGCTCCACTGCCGTCCAGCTCACCGGCGAACGGACCGCGGAAGTGACGGGCGACCTGACCTTGCTCGGTCAGACCCATCCTGTGACGCTCAACGTCACGCTCAACAATATTGGCGGCACGCCGAACCGGCCGAACGATCGCTTCGCCGGCTTCTCGGCGTCGGGCTCGCTTTCGCGCTCCGACTGGGGCTCGACGACGGCGCAGGCGCCGAACATGATCGGCAATCTCGTCGCCATTCAGATCGAAGCCCTGGCTGTGCGAGCGGCGAACTGATGGCGTACTGGCTGATCAAGAGCGAGCCTGACACCTGGTCCTGGGATCAGCACGTCAAGAAGGGCGCAGATAGCTGGACCGGCGTGCGCAATCACCAAGCCAAGGCGCACCTCAAAGCGATGAAGAAGGGCGACAAGGCGTTCTTCTACCACTCGAACGAAGGCAAGGAGATTGTCGGCGTCAGCGAGGTGGTGAAAGAGGCTTAT
Organism: uncultured Caulobacteraceae bacterium; assembly: GCA_937967425.1. The sequence continues at coordinate 25,216 of CALBST010000243.1, read as the reverse complement.
ATCGACCCCACCGACAAGACGAACGCGTTCTATGCGGTCGACTTCAAAGCGGTGGAGCCGCTCAAAACACCGGTGAAGCTCGCAACCCTGAAAGCGGAGAAGGCGTTCGCCGATATGGTGCTCGTCAAAAACTCGCGCCTCTCGGTGCAGCCGGTGACGGCGGACGAGTGGAAGGCAATCCGGAAGTTGGGTGGTTTGAAATGACGCAATATCTCGACCCGGAACTCTTTACCGACGCCGCCATCCCAGAGGAGACAAAGCAGCTCAACGCCGGCATCGTCGCGCTCATAAAAGACATGGACAATTGGTGGGAGGTCGGCGCGCAGAAGGTGCGCGATGCGCGCGCCAAGGGCGAAGGCGCGTTTCCGGCGCCGGTGAAGTCCGAGCGTGCGAAGTGGATCGAAATCGACGGGCCGGCGGGTAAGCTGAAGCTTCGCGTCGTGCCGCCGGAGGGCAACGTCTCGCGCGGCGTCTACCTCCACATTCACGGCGGCGGCCATGTTCTTGGGGCGGCAGATCAACAGGATCGCCTGCTGGAACGGATTGCCGATGGGGCCAGCCTAACTTCGATTAGTGTCGAATATCGTCTCGCGCCGGAAAACCCCTACCCGGCGGGCCCGGACGATTGCGAAGCCGCAGCACTTTGGGTCGCAGACAACCTCCGCGACTTCGGCGGCGACAAGCTCGCCATCGGCGGCGAGAGCGCCGGCGCGCATCTCTCCGCGCTGACGATCCTGCGTCTTCGAGACAAACATGGGCGCACGCCCTTCCATGCGGCCAATTTGGTCTTCGGCGTGTTTGATTTAGGCATGACGCCAAGCGCGCGCACCTTTGGCGATGAGCGCCTCGTGCTGCGCACGCTCGACATCCACAAATTTGGCGAAGCCTTCCTGCCGGGGCTCAGCGACGAACAGAAGCGATCGCCCGAGCTTTCGCCGCTCTATGCCGATGTGCGGGGCTTGTGCCCCGCTCTGTTTACAATCGGCACCCGCGACGCGCTGCTCGACGACAGCCTGTTCATGCACGCGCGCTGGATCGCGGCGGGCAATAAGGCGGAGCTGGATATCTATCCAGGCGCCTGCCACGGCTTCATTGCCTTCCCGAACACGCAAGCGGCGCAATCGGTCAAAAACCAGATCGCGTTCCTGAACGCTGCGCTGGCCTGAGCTTGCGTTCGCCGCATTCGGACGGCGGCTCGTCTCTCTCGAATTGAAATGGCCGCGCAGGCGCGCGCTCATACGCGCGTCTCTTCAACGCATTCGCTGTGTTGATATCTGGCGGCCGCGAACCCCCGTCGCCGTCAGTCACGAGACCTCCGAACTCGCCCTCATGAGCCAGGAGGTTGGGACGCCGGCGCCGGTTCCGAGTGTCGGCCGCCGGCGTCCCATACTTGCTCAGCGTCCCTCAAGCTCCGCCACCAATGCGTTCATGCCGTACACGTCCGAGAGCGCGGTGCGGATGATCGTCGAGGTGACGATAACGGAGCGGTTCAGGTCGCCGTCGTAGAAATATTCGCCGCCAAGTAAGTGGATGTTGCCGTCGAACACGGCGCCGATGACGTCGCCCGCGCGATCAAGAAGCGGGCCGCCAGAATTGCCGCCGATCACATCTGTCGAGGTCGTCGCGTTGAAAATGGCCCGCGGATCAAGCCGGCCCCGTGCATCGATCCAACGCTGGCTGAGCACGAAGGGTTCGTGACCGGTCGCGCGCTCGTAAAGGCCCTCTGTGTAGGTGAACGGTCCCACGACGCGGCCGCTCGGCTCGGACCAGCCAATCACGCGCCCATAGGTCAGGCGCGGACTAAATGTTGCATCCGGATAAAGCGCTTCGCCGAAGGCGCGGAAACGGGCGCGGGCGATGCGCTCCTGGGCGCGCGCCACCGGGCCCTCAACCTCGGTCACGAAGCGCTCACGCACCGCACGGGCCTCGGCATCCCAGCTGCGTACGAACTCAATCATCGGATCGTCGGACTGCGCGATCGCGGCGGCGCCGCCCTCCCAAAGCTCCATCCGGTAGCGCGGATCGGCGAGCCGCGACTGCGAAAGCCGCTCGGCCAGCGCTTCCGGGCTCTCGCTTCCGAGAATCCGCCGCGTGATCGGATCATCGACCGTTAGATGTTCGCGGGTCTTCGAAAGCCAGAACGAGAGAAAAATCTCCTCGAACTCCGGCGTCACCGGGCGGCTCGCGCGCAAGCTTTGTACGACAGCAGGCAAGCGCGCATCAGCGTAACGAGCGAGGCGCTGACCGTCCGGCTTTTGGCGCTCCTCGGCGCCGCGAACCAGATCGCGCGCCCATTGGAACAGCAAGGAGCGTTCGCCGGCGCGCTGTTCGAGATACTGGTACTGGTAGAACATGCCGCGATAGACGCCCTGCGCCCGCTCAATCTCTTCCCATGCGCCAGCAACTTCACGCGTCGCGGCGCGATTGCGCCGCACGCGCTGCCGCAAATCCGCTTCGCGTTCAGCGACGCGCGCGAAGCCCGCCGGATCGGCAAGCGCTTGGCGGCGGCCCGAGAGTCCCTTGAACGAGTTCTGCACACTCTGAAGCGCGCTCGATGCGATGCGCGATTGATCGGGTCCAAGCGCCGAATAGGCGATCAGCCGCCCGCGCAGTTCGGAAAGCGAAGCGATCTGCCACGGCAGATTGGTGTCGCGCTCGAAGGCCAATTCCGCCGTTGTGCGCAGACGCGACGTGCGGCCAGGATTGCCGGCGATCAACACCACCTCATCTTCGGCAAGCGGCGTGAAGCGCATGTCGAGATGGTTTGGCGTCACCGCCGGCGCGCCGTTTTCGTAGAGACGCAAGAACGAGAAATCGAGGCAGTAGCGCGGAAAGTTGAAATTGTCGGGATCGCCGCCGAACGCCGCCATCTGATGCTCGGGCGCGAACACCAGGCGCACGTCATCATAGGTGCGATACTGGTAAAGCGCGTATCGACCGCCCTGATAGAGCGTTACGACCTCGCAGCGCGTCGTTGCTGTCGTGCATTCGCGGGTCAGCCGCGCAAACTCCGCATCGCGCGCGCGCGCAAAGGTTTCCGGCGTGACGCCGGCCGTCGCCGCTTCGATCGCGCCGGTAACGTCCGTGATCGCGGTCAGCACATCGATCGACATGTTCGGGCAGCGCAGCTCTTGCGCGCGCGCCTGGGCCATGAAGCCGTCCACGATGTAGTTATTGTCAGTCGTCGAAAGCGCGGTGACGCACGAAATCACGCAATGGTGGTTGGTGAGCACCAAGCCGGCTTCGCTGACGTTGGAGGCAGAGCATCCCGGCATGCGCGCCGTGCCGGCCATCGTGCGGTCGAGCCAGGCTTGATCCGGCGCCCATCCCATTTCCTCGCGCATGCGCTCGGTGGGGAAGTTATCGAACGTCCACATGCCCTCTTCGGCCTGCGCCGCTGGCGTTGCCGAAAGACCGAGCATTCCCAAAACGGCCGCAGCCGCGCGCAAGTTCTGGCGCATAGATTTCCCCATCGAGTCAGTTGCGCGCGAGGAAACGCGAACTGACCCGTCGGAGCAAGCTTGGAAGGAAGTTCCCGCTCAGAGGCCGAGCGCTGCAAGCATTTGCTGCTTCACCTCAGCCGAAACGTGTTCGGCGTCATTGATGAAGTCGCGCGCATCTTCCTCTGTCGCGCCGGTAATGCGCACATTGGCGCGATCATCGTTTTCGCCGGGGCCGCCGTCTTCAGCATCGACGTGCACGGTGCGCCCGCCTGCATTCACGCGAACCGTTGCGCTCTCGCTGTTGGGATCGGACTCATCCGCCGCAACCGAAATATCCACGCCCGGAAACCGCAGCGCGAAGACTTCCGGATTGGGCTCGCCGCTCATTGGCTCCATGGGACCAAGACGCTGAATTGTGTCGGCGTCGAGCAGCGCCGAGGCGCCTTCGGCAACGCGCGAGGCAGTCTGACGCCCGTCCGGGGCGGTGACGATGTAGGTCTGCACGCCTTCAACGGCGCGGACCTCCAGCGTGTAGCCACTCGCGGGATCTTGCGTGGCGCTTGACGAGTAAGAGCCGTCGCATGCCGCGAGCAGCAGCGGCGCGGCCAACGTCAGCAGAAGCAATCTCATCATCAGTCTCTCCGTCGCTCGCGGCGGTTTTGCTCGACCCGGTCATAGCAAGCGCCGCGTTCGCCAGCCCTTGTATCCCGGTCGCACTCTTGGCGTGCGCGCTCGTCATAGCCGCTTTCAAGCATGGAGATGCAGCCGCCGAGGGTCGCGGATGCGATAAGAGCTAGCAAAAACCGGCGCATGAAGGGCCTCCCACCACTGAGTGGCGGCCATGGATCACCGTCATCGCGGCGATTTTCAGGCGCTAGCGGGTGCGCTCGAAACGGACGACTTTCTGCTCGCGGTCGAGATAGGCGACCCGATACCCGGCTCGGCTCCAGGCGTGAGAGGCCGAACCCTCCTCGCGATTATCATTGGACCAGAACGACCGGTGCTTGATGGCGCTCATCGGCAGCTGTTTGCCGATGATGTTTTCAATGTCTTCGAAAGTGAGCATTTCCGGCCGGCCACGGCGGCGTTCGAGGTGGGCCTGCAACGGCTGATACTTACGCAACGCTGACATACACGCGCTCCCATCGCGTTAATCCGGATCGATTCCGGAACGGTGACGGGTTGGAATGATGAACTGATTTGCGCGTTATGCACAGAATCAGAGCTGCGTCGTTGCGCATGCAAAATTAGCTCTCACATACCTGCGCATGATTGGCGCGCGGAGCCCTGGCGCGCAGAGTGGCGACTGAGGAGCCTTGCCATGAAAGACGTCGCCATTGTCAGCTACTGCCGCACGGGCATCGCCAAGGCGACGCGCGGGGCGCTGAACCAAACCCATGGCATCGCCATGGCGGCGCATGTGATGAAGCAAGCCGTCGCGCGCGCGAAAATCGAGGCCGGCGAGATCGAGGATGTCGTGCTTGGCTGCGGCCTGCCCGAGGGCGCGACCGGCCACAACGTCGCCCGCAACGCCGCGCTCTACGCCGGGTTTGGCGTTGGCGTGCCTGGCATCACGGTGAACCGCTATTGCGGCTCGGGGCTGAGCGCCGCGTCCTACGTCGCGAACGCGATCGCGCGCGGCGAAATCACGTGCGGCATTGCCGGCGGCGTCGAGAGCATTTCGCTGGTGCAGTTCAATCTGAACTTCAACGGCTTCTTCTACGAACCGCTACAGCAGATGATGCCCGCCGTTTGGTGGACGATGAACCAGACCGCCGATTTCGTGGCGGAGAAATACGGCATCTCACGTCAAGCGCTCGATGAGTACGTCGTGATGAGCCAGAAACGCGTCGCCGAGGCAAACGCGGCTGGCAAGTACGCGGAAGAAATCGTGCCGATCACCACGAAGATGAAGGTCACGGACAAGGCCACCGGCCAGACGAGCGAAACCGAAGTCACGCTTGATCGCGACGAAGGCCCTCGCCCTGATACGACGTACGAAAAGCTCGCGGCGCTGAAGCCTGTTTATGAGGGCGGCACGACCACAGCGGGCAATGCCTCTCAGCTCTCTGACGGCGCCGCCGCCGTCGTGATGATGGACGCCGATCTCGCCGCGCAACGCGGCTTGCCGATCCTGGGCTATTGGCGCGGCTTTGCGCTTGGCTCCGTGCATCCGGAAGAAATGAGCATCGCCATAACGCCGGCGATCAGGAAACTGATGAAGCAGAATGCCGTCAACACCGACGACGTCGATCTATGGGAACTCCATGAAGCCTACGCTGTCACCGCGCTCTACAATCAGCGCGAACTCGAAACGCCGTGGGAGCACACCAACGTGAATGGCGGCGCCATCGCACTCGGCCATCCCTATGGCATGAGCGGCATCCGCTATCTCGGCTCAACGTTGCTGGAGCTTGGCCGCCGCAAGGCCGAGCGCGCGATCATCGGGGTGTGCACGGCTGGCGGCATGGCGACGGCCGCGCTATTGGAGCGGTGATGTTCCGCGCTCTTGCACTCGCCGCCCTTCTCGCACTCGGCGCCTGCGCCACCATCGGCGAGAGCGGCCCCTCCTTGCGCTACGCCGACGCCGCCAGCCGCGGCGCCTGGGCGGCATTGCTGGCGGGCCGGCCAACCGAAGCGCAAGTCGAACGCTCCACCGAGACCTGGTCGCGCGCGCTCGGCGATAGTTTTGCTTGCCGCGTGCCCATGCGCGACGTGATCAATGCCGGCCTCGCGGGCGCGCTCGAGCTCGGCGCCATGAACGCCGCCATGAGCCGCGGCGGCGAGCGCGAAGTGCGCGAGGGCGTGTCGCGCTACGTCGTCACCATCGCCGCCCTCGCCCTCGAACGCCGCGAGCGACCATCTGAGCAGCGCTGCGAAGCCATGGCCGCCTGGGCCCCGCGCGTCGCCGCTGATGGGCGCGAGGCGGTTGAGCGCGCACGCCGCAACGGCCTCATGGACGAGGATTACGGTTTGCTCATGAGCCTACTGGCGCGCTGAGTTTCCGCTTGCGCCGTGTCCCCGGTCACAGCGCAAGCCGCCTGTCTCCGCTTCGAGGAACCCAACACTACCGTCCGCGTTGGCGGCGGTGCGGGTTCCATCTTCATCAGGCGAGGAGACGACGGTGAGCAAACATCACGATCACAACGAGCACGCGCGCGGCGCAACGACAATCCGCGCTTCCAAGGGCGGCGGCGGCGGCAAGTTGCTGCTTGGCGTTGTAGCGGCGGCCATTCTGCTCGGCGGCGGCTATTACGCCTGGAGCAATTACGCCCCGCAGAATGGCGCGCAGACCGCCTACAACGAGTCCTACGCCACCGATCCCTATGATGATCCGCTGCGCGCCGGGCCGCTTGGGTCCAGCGAAGCGGATGATGCGTCGGAGGAGCAGCTCGCCGCCACCGCATCCAGCGAGAGCGCACCGGCGCCAGCGCGCCGTTCACAAGCACGCGCCGAGCCCATTCCGGAAGCGACGATCGGTGTCACCCCAGCGAACGTGACCGAAGAAGACATGGCCGCCGCCGAAAGCAGCGATCTCGTCGTCACCGCGCCGATCCGCCCGATCTGGGCGCGCACGCCGAGCGAACGCCGCCTCGCCTCCTATTATCCGGCGCGCGCGCTTGAGCGCGGCCGTGAAGGCGAAGCGCGCCTGGCCTGCACGGTGATGGAAGGCGGCTCGCTGGCTTGCGATAAGCTGTCGGAAACGCCGGGCGGCTTCGGCAATGCGGCGCTGCGCGTGTCCCGCTCCCTGCGCCACGCCGCCGTGCGCTCCGACGGCAGCGACGCCACCGGCACGCCGGTGAACCTGCGCGTCGTCTTCCGCATCGACGAAGAAAACCGGCGAAGCTAAGCGCGACGCGAGTACAGGCGGAACGGCCGCGTAGCGAGAGCTGCGCGGCCGTTTTTGTGCGCACGACGGCTCAACTCAGCGCGATCTTGGGAGAAACACCGCAGCGTTTCGCGGCGGCGCTCAAAGTCTTGTCGCGGGACCATAGCGCCGCTCCGGGCGTGAGCGCCGCAGCTGCGAGCAGATTCACATCGACATAGCCGACGCCACTGTTTGCAAGCTTGTGGCGATCGATGAACGTCATGACTTCATCGTGGGTCGCGACAATGGCCCTTTGCAGATTGTTCAAGTAGCGCAGTACATCCGCGCGCCTCGCCACGCTTCCCAGCGCGATCTCACCGACGACGAAGGGATGGGTGATGACCTCGTTGCGCGAGAGCAGCGCGACCAGTTGAGCATCCGCGGCACGGAAGTGGTCAATCCAGATTGAGGTATCGACCAGGATCACGCGCCTCAGCCCGGCCGGCGGCGCGGCGGCGCCTTTGCCTTTGGATCACTGCCGCCAAGACGCGCCAGCCGGCGAGCGGATTCGCGTTCGATCAGAGCCTTCAGCGCCTCGCGCACAAGCGCCGTTTTTTCGGCGACGCCGGTAAGGGCCTCGGCCTCGGCGAGGAGATCGTCATCAAGGGCAAGCGTGGTGCGCATCGGCATGAGATATAGCATCAAATGATGCTATACTCAATGCCTGCCTGGTGCGTCTTCTGGGTCTAATAAGCGGCGCGGTACTCCACCGGCGACGCCTCGCGACGGCATCAAGCCGACGCTAACGCCCAAATTTCTGGAACTTGATGCGTGACGGGATGATTTCCGTCACGCCCAAGCGCCGCATCTTGTCGGCTTCGTAGCTATCGAAGTCGCCTTCGAACCATTCGACGTGGCTATCGCCCTCAAACGCCAGTATGTGCGTCGCAAGGCGGTTCAAAAACCAGCGATCGTGGCTGATCACCACGGCGCAGCCGGCGAAATCTTCGAGCGCGGCTTCGAGCGATTGCAGCGTTTCGACGTCGAGGTCGTTGGTCGGCTCGTCGAGCAGCAGCACGTTGGCGCCGGTGAGCAGCGTCTTGGCGAGGTGGACGCGGTTGCGTTCACCGCCGGAGAGCTGGCCGACTTTCTTCTGCTGATCCGCACCCTTGAAGTTGAAGCTCGAAACGTACGCGCGCGACGGGATCTCGCGGTTGCCGACTTCGAGAATGTCGAGCCCGCCTGAGATTTCCTCCCAGATGGTCTTTTTGTCGTCGAGCGCATCGCGCGATTGATCGACGAAGCCGAGCTTGACGCTCTCGCCAATCTCGATCTTGCCGGCGTCGGGCTTTTCCTGCCCCGTAATCATGCGGAAGAGCGTCGATTTGCCCGCGCCGTTCGGGCCGATGATGCCGACGATGCCGCCGGGCGGCAGCTTGAAGGTCAGGCCATCGATCAAGAGCTTGTCGCCGAAGCCCTTCTTCAGGCCTTCGAAACTGATGACATTGTTGCCAAGCCGCGGGCCGGGCGGAATCTGAATGGTCGCGAACGTTTGCTTCTCGCGCTCCGCCTGCGCCGCCATCTCCTCGTAGCGGGCCAGACGGGCTTTGCTCTTGGCCTGCCGCGCTTTCGGCGATTGGCGCACCCATTCGAGTTCGCGCGACATGACCTTCTGGCGCCCTTCCGCTTCGCGCTCTTCTTGCGTCATGCGCTTGGCTTTGGCTTCGAGCCAGGCCGAGTAATTGCCTTCGTAGGGAATGCCCTTGCCGCGATCGAGTTCGAGCGTCCACTTCGTCACTTGATCGAGGAAGTAGCGATCGTGGGTGACGAGGATCACGCAACCCGGAAAGTTCTCAAGGTGATGCTGCAGCCAGGCAACGCTCTCGGCGTCGAGGTGGTTGGTCGGCTCGTCGAGCAGCAGCATGTCGGGCTTCGAAAGCAGCAAGCGGCAGAGCGCGACACGGCGGCGCTCGCCGCCTGACAGCTTCTCGACGCCGCTATCGTCCGGCGGGCAGCGCAGCGCGTCCATCGCCATGTCGATCTTGGAATCGACATCCCACGCATCAGCCGCGTCGATTTTCTCCTGCAGCTTGGTCATCTCTTCCATGAGTTCGTCGGTGTAGTTCTCACCGAGCGCCATGCTCACTTCATTGAAGCGCGTGACCAGCTTCTTTTCTTCGCACCAGCTCTCGACGTTCTCGCGCACGTTCATCGAAGCATCGAGCTGCGGCTCCTGCTCCAAATAGCCCATCTTAGTGCCGGCCATGGCGAAGGCTTCGCCGGTGAAATCCTTGTCTATGCCGGCCATGATTTTCATCAGCGTCGACTTGCCCGAGCCGTTGACGCCGACGACGCCGATCTTCGCGTCCGGGAAGAACGACAGCCAGATGTTCTCGAACACCTTCTTGCCGCCCGGATAGGCCTTGGTGAGGCCCTGCATCGTGAAAATGTACTGCGCGGGTTGAGCCGCCATGGGTCGTGATCCGTGTCTGTCGGGAAATCGAAGCGCGGATATAGCGACGCGGTTAACCAGCGTCCATGCCCGCAAGCGCGACGGAAAGCCCGTTTAGCTGCGTTTGAAGCTCCGAGGGACAAGCTGAGGAGCACCACCCATGAAGCAATTGATAGCGCTCGCCGCCGTGGCCGCGTTTACCGCGATCGCCGCCCCCGCCGCCGACGCCCGCAACTGGGACCGTGTCGAAAATCGCTTCGACCGGGCCGAGAATCGTTGGGACCGCCGCGAAAACCGGTTCGACCGCCGCGAGGATGTACGCGACACCCGCGAGGACGTCCGTGACGCCGCGCATCAGGGCGGCTGGCGCGATCAGCGCGAAGACGTGTTCGACGCCCGCGAAGATGTGCGTGACGCGCGCGAGGACGTACGCGATCGCCTCGAAAATCGCTGGGACCGGCGCGAGAACCGCTGGGACCGCCGCCACTGAGTGCGCCCCGCCCGCAATAGCACCTACCCGCCTTCAGCGTTGTTCTTCGGGCAACCCCCGGAAGAACAACGCCATGGCGCTACGCGTCCACACCCGATCGAAGAAAGACGAAGCGCCGCCAATAGCCGCGGGCTTTATTCCTGCACTTCGCGGCAAACGGTTTCCGCCGCGCCCGGCCGCGTCCAGCGTGCTTCGTTGGCGCGCCCGCGGAATTCGGCGCCATTGTTGTTGTAGCGATAGCCCGAGCCCGTCACCCGGGCGGGAAGATCGACAACAACGTAGCCTTCCTGCGCGATGCGCGCGGAGTCGGGATTTCGCGTGAACGTCACGTTCAAGAGCGAGCCATCCTCACAGCGAAACGATGTGTTGACCGGGCCGGTGTCCGGCGCCGGGCATGGCGTCTGGCAGGCGGCGACAAGACACAGGGCAAAAAGACCGGCTACGCGCATCTGAGGATTCTCCATCTGCGCTTGTTCTAGCGTCCTTTCGTCTCGCTGAGAAACACTCCGTCGGCCTTTGCTTGCCGGGCGTGCTCACGGCGCCCCATAAAGCGTCCCTGGGGAGACGCAATGTCGAACGGATACTTGTTGGCTGCGGACACAGACCTGCCGGGTCTGGGCGATATCGCCAGCGGCTTCGGGCTTGAGGCGGTCGGCGCCCATACGCTCGGCCCGCACCAAGCCACGGCCGCAGCCATGCAAGGCGCGGCCAATGTCGGCATCGTGCTGAGCGACGCCTCGACGCGCGACGCGGCCTTCGTGGCGCTGCTGCACGTTCTCGCCAACGCATTGCGCTCGGCGCAGCTGATCCTGGCTGAGCCCGGCGCGCGCGAGGCGTTCGCTTTTCTTCCTGATGCCTGGCCTTCGATGGCGCTGGCCGACGCGCGCGCACGTGCGGCCGATCTGCTGCGCCGGCGGCAAGAGGCGGAAACCGGCGCCGAACCGCCGCGCGCGCACCCGCTGCCGCCCGCCGAAGAAGAGACGCCTGCACCGCCTGAACACGAACGCGCAATCACCATTGAGCCGGGGCCGCCGCCAGCGGAGGCGTCCGAACCTGAGCCGGCTGCGCCCGGCAACGACGGCATGCGCGGCGGCGCTCCAGACGACGACAAACCGGCCGAGGCGGCGCCGGACGATGCCGAACTGCCGGACTCGTTCGGCGCTGACGGTGGAGAAGACGAACAAAGCTCAGCCGCTGAAGAAACGCCGCCCGCTCCCGGCCCGGAAGCCGCCGCGCCGCCCGCGACGATCGCGCCTGCCCCGCAATCAGCCGAGCCGCCGCGCCAACCTTCTCGCAAGCGCGACGCGCCCATTGACTCAGCGCCCGCAGATGCAACTGCGTTTGCGCCGAAGAAACTGCGCCGTGGTTCGCCGGAACTGGTGCGCATCGTCATCCACCAGCCCAAGGATTTGCAGACGGTCATCAAAGCCGCGCGCAAGATCGATCCGCGCACGGATGCAGCGCCCAGCGGCATGAAGGTCGGCAATGTGCCGCTCGGCGCGAGCGTGGGCGTCTCACTCGAAGTGCGCGGCGCCGTCTGCGACGGCGCGATCCAGCGCCGCGCCTGGCAAGGCGAGCCGCTCGATTTCAACTTCTCCGCCGAAGCCGACGCTGACGTGAAGCAAGCCGTCTTCCTGGCGCGCGTTTTCGTCGATGACGCCCAGATCGGCGTGCTCGCCTTCACCCGTCCCATCGGCGGGCCTAAGAAGAGCGCGGCCTCGAACGACAAGGTGCGCTTGAAGCGCCACAAGCGCGTCTTCCTCTCGTATTCGAGCAAAGACCGCGAAACCGTCTCCGCCATCGCCACCGCCTATGAAGCCGCCGGCGTGCAGCACTTCTTCGACCGCACCTCGCTCAAGTCCGGCGAAGAATGGAGCCCGCGCTTGCGCCAAGAGATCGATCGCGCCGATCTTTTCCATCTGTGCTGGTCAAAATCAGCGGCGGAGTCAGAATGGGTCGAGAAGGAAGCCGAGCACGCGCTCACGCGCCGGCGCCGCTCCAACGGCAAAAAGCCTGAGATCACGGTGCAAATGCTCGACGGCCCGCCCTGGGCCAAGCACCCGGAGAGCCTGGACAGCATCAATTTCGATGACTTCGTGCGCGCCGCCATTGTCGGCTACGCGCGCGGCGAGGCTTGACCACACAGCGCGGCGCGCACGCATGCCTTTCGCATCCCGATCACAAATGCGGAGCTGAGATTATACGCCGAAGAAGCTCGCTTCCGGCGTCTCGCTTATCAACTCAGTGATCCAGGCGCCGAGATCGGCGCGCACCTGTGCGATTTGCACATCAGCGCGATAGACAAGATCACCCTGCGTGATGGCGCGCTCAAACAACATTGCCGGCGGCCCCCCGGCGCCCAGCGAAGCATAATGATGCTGGAACAAAGATGAGACGGTCTGCGCGTGCGCGCCGGGATTCTGCGAAAGCAACGCCGATGCTTCATCATATGCGCGCTTGATTGCTTCTAGCTTCTGGCGCGTATCGGAATCCGCAAAAGCGCGCTCGGTGACGGCCATGCCTCCGAGCGGCAATTGTCCGTCGGGGAAACTGGCAAAGCCCGAAAAGATGCGCTGCATGTCGATATGCGCAGCGAGCGGAACTGAGGCGCCGACGTCCACCCCACGCAAACGCGCCATGGCGGCCATTGCCGGGCGCCGCGCGAGCAACGAGCGCGTAACCAAGCCGGTGCTGCCCGGGCTCGGAATCGTGATCGCTGCAGCTTCCCCTGACGCGACCGCGGCGCTACCCGCGGCAAGCGGCATGTAAGCGACATCGAGATCAGAAGCAGGATCTAGGCCGACGCGTCGCGCAGCAGCCTGGAAAATGATGTCGCCGCCACCGCCTTGGCCATTGCCGACGGGTCCGCTAACGACGACGCGCTTGCCGCGCAGATCCGCGAAGCTACGCACGTCTTCGCCGGCGACCTGATAGAAGCCGCGCCAGAAGTTGAGACTGTAAAGCATCAGATCCGGAACGGCGCGGGTTACGCGCTTCTTTGCCGCGATATAGCTCATCGCCAGCATACCGGCCGCCCCACCCGACTGAAGCAGAGCATCTGCTTCACGCGACTCCGCCACGGGCGCCAGGCGCACCGCCAAATCTGGATTGCGCGCCATCGCAAGCAACAATGGAAACACGTGCGGATTTGGCGGCGACACCAGCACAACCGAGTCGGTTGGCCTCGCGCCTGCCGGCAGCGCACGCGCACACGCGGCCGCCCCGATCAAGGCAACGCCGCCCGCAAATGCGCGTCGGCTTAGCGCAGAGCGCCCCATGTCATCCCTCCCCAGTTCTAGCTTTTATTTGCGCGCCGGACACGTGCGGATGCCGAACAACGCATAGGCCGGGCAAAAGCCGATAAGACCTGTGAGCAGCGGCACGAGGCCAAACCACGCCCACGGCGTTTTCGGGCCGATGAACACAAGTGAGATGATCGCCAACCCGACGATGACACGAATGATGCGATCGAGCGTGCCTTCATTGATTGTCATGACTACCTCCTCCTATTCCGCCGCTTGCGGTCGCGGCGCTTGTTGTGTGATGGCGCCCGGCGTTTCATCGATCGGTCGCCCATCATCGCGCATGACGATGTAAATGGCCGGGATGACGAGAACGGTCAGCAACGTCGATGATGCGAGACCAAAGAGCAGTGAGATCGCCAAGCCCTGAAAGATTGGGTCGAACAGGATCACCGCTGCGCCAATCATGGCCGCGACGGCGGTCAGCAGAATTGGCTTGAAGCGGATGGCGCCAGCCTCCAGCAAAACGTCGCGCAAGGATTTATCGTCGGCGTGCGCATGCCGCACGAAATCCACGAGCAGGATGGAATTGCGCACGATGATGCCAGCCAAGGCGATGAAACCGATCATCGATGTCGCCGTGAAGGGGGCGTTGAAGAGAATGTGGCCGATGACGATGCCGATCAGAGTGAGAGGGATCGGCGTCAGAATGACCAGTGGCAGCTTGAAGCTTTTGAATTGCGCAACCACGAGAATGTAGATGCCCAGCAGCGCCACCATGAAGGCCGCGCCCATGTCGCGGAACGTCACGTAGGTGATTTCCCACTCGCCATCCCAGAGCAACGTCGGCGTCGATTCATCTTCCGGTTGGCCGTAGAGACTGACGGCGGGACGCGGCAGATTTCCCCAATCATGGTTCTGAATCGCGCTATCGACCGCGAGCATGCCGTAGATTGGCGCTTCATAGGCGCCGGCCAGTTCCGCCATGACCATCTCGGCATAGCGGCCGTCGCGGCGAAACACCGGATAAGAGCCCAGCTCGGCCTGTGCGGAGACGACCTCGCCGAGCTGCACCAGCCTTGAGCCGTTCGCCGCCATCGCCACAGGCATCGCCGCGAGATTTTCCGACCAGGTCCGTGACGATTGGGGCAAGCGCACCGCGATCTCGATCGGATTTCGTCCCTCGCCACGATGCGAATAGCCAACGACCTGGCCGCCCAGCGTCGCGGCAACAGAGTCGAGGACATTCTGCTCGGACACGCCAAAGTATTCGAGCTGCGCGCGATCTGGGGTTAGGCGCAAGCGCGGACGCTGCTGGCCGTAGCTATCGTCGATATCGACGATAAAGGGCACACTCTCGAAGATCTGACGCACCTCGCCGGCGACGGCGCGACGTGTCTCAGCATCGGGACCATAGATTTCGGCAAGCAATGTCGAGATCACTGGCGGCCCCGGCGGCACCTCAACCACGCGCACCGCAGTGCCTTCAGGTACTGAAAGCGCACGTAGGCGCTCGCGCATATCCAATGCGATGGCGTGACTCGCGCGATCGCGATCGTGACGCGGCGCAAGCGTTACTTGCAGATCGCCAAGTTCGGGCCGGTTGCGGAGGTAATAATGGCGGACGAGGCCATTGAAGTTGAAGGGTGCGGCGGTTCCTGCATAAGCGTCGACAGACACCACCTCTGGGATTTGCTCGACGATGCGCGACGCTTCGATCAGAACGCGCTCGGTCGCCTCAAGCGAAGCACCTTCAGGCAGATCGACGACAACCTGCACTTCCGACTTATTGTCGAACGGCAGCAGTTTGACGCGGACGATGCCGAAACCGAAGAGTGAGCACGCCACAATTGTCGCAACGCCGACGCCGATCAGGAACGTGCGCGCGGTCTTGCGTGAGCGAATGATTGGCGTCGCCACACGGCGATAGAGCTTGCCAAGAACGCCCTCGCCTCCATGTGCGTGCGCCGCATGACCGCCACTCAATGCTTTGCGCGCAAATCGCACCATTAGCCAAGGCGCGAGCACTACGGCGACGAAGAACGAGAACAACATCGCCGCCGACGCGTTCGCCGGGATCGGCGCCATGTAAGGGCCCATCAGCCCCGAGACGAACATCATCGGCAGCAGCGCCGCAACCACCGTCAGCGTGGCGATGATCGTTGGGTTTCCAACCTCCGCCACCGCCTCAACCGCGCCCTGGTAGCGCGAGCGTCCGTCCCCCATCGCCCAGTGGCGGGCGATGTTCTCAATAACCACGATTGCGTCATCAACGAGGATGCCGATGGAGAAAATGAGCGCAAAAAGACTGACGCGATTGATGGTGTAGCCCATCAGGTTTGAAGCAAAGAGGGTCAAAAGGATCGTCGTCGGGATCACGAACGCCGTGACTGCCGCTTCCCGCCAGCCGATTGTGAAACCGATCAGAACAACAATCGAGATCGTCGCAAGCGCCAGGTGGAAGAGAAGTTCATTGGCCTTCTCGTTGGCGGTTTCGCCGTAGTTGCGCGTGAGGACTGCGTTCACGCCTTCAGGGATGAGACGACCTTCAAGCTGATGCAGACGCCGTTCAATTGCCTGAGACACAGTAACTGCGTTGGCGCCGTCCCGCTTGGCGATGGCGAGGCTGACGGCGGGCGCCATGAAGGTCTCGCCGTCTTCGCGCGTGAAGCGCCAAACCCGCGCCTGATCTTCGCGCGGCCCCATGCTGACTTCAGCGACGTCCCGAAGGTAGACGCTTCGGCCGTCAGCAGCGCGGACCGTGAGCAATCCAATGTCGGCGGGTTCATCAAGCGTTCGTCCGATGACCACCGAACTCGTATCGCTGCGCCCGCGAAGGTCGCCGCCCGGGAATGAACGATTTGCGTTGCGAACGGCGTCGATCACAGAGCTCAGCGGCACGCCATAAAGCGAGAGCCTGCCCGGATCGGGGGCCACACGAATTTCCTGCGGACGCCCGCCAACGATGAAGGTGAGACCGACATCGTCGACCTTCATCAGCTCGCTCTGCAACTCGTCAGCGATCTGATAGAGAGCCTGATCGGTCCAGCGATCGGCGACACTTGCTTGCGGCGAAAGCGTGATGACCGCGATCGGTACGTCAGAAATGCCACGCGCAACGATCTGCGGCTCAGGGATGCCGACTGGAATGCGATTGATGTTGGCGGCGACTTCTTCGTGGATACGTGTGATCGCATCGTCGGGATCGGTGCCGACTTCGAACCGCGCCGTCACCAGAACGGAATCATCTTGGGTCTGACTGTAGACGTGCTCTACGCCGTCAATGCCTTTGACGATCGTCTCCAGCGGCTTGGTGATGAGCTCGACCGCATCCGGCGCGCGCAAACCGTCGGCGCGCACCATAATGTCCACGAGCGGCACGCTGATCTGCGGCTCTTCCTCGCGCGGGATGGTGAAAAGCGCGAGTAAGCCCAGCGCAATTGCCGTCATCAGAAAGAGCGGCGTCAGCGGCGAGCGGATCGTCGCCTGAGTAATGCCGCCAGAGAGCCCGAGCTTCATGCGCCGGTCTCCGCTGGAACGATCTGATCGCCTTGGCGGAGCCCGGAGAGAACCTCGACGCCGTTCTCCATGCCCTCCATCGGCGTCGCCGCGCCGCGCTGCACGGGCGCCTCGACGATCGCGCCGTTGCGCCACAAGCGGACGTAATCCACGCCATAGCGGGTGACGATGTAGTTGGCGGGAATAACAAAGGCCTGCCGCTCGCCGGCGGGCGCCAGCACGCGCACGCGGGCGCCAATGAATTCGCCTTCGAAACTCGACGCGTCGAGATCGGCGGTGACGAGTCCATTGTCGATGGCGGGATACACCTGGCGCACGCGTGCGGTACGCACTTCTGCGTCGCCATCGCTGACGATGCGAATATCTTGCCCTTCGCGTAGAGCGCTTGCCTCGCCTTCCGGCAATTCGATACGCAACACGCGCGCACCGGTGGAGATCGCCACAACGATATCGCCGGGCATGACCACGGCGCCTTGCGGGATGGGCAAGCGCGTTACACGCCCGTCGGCTGGAGCGTAGACGCGTCCCTGCGCTGCAACCGCGCCAGCAGCGCCGGCTTGCGCGCGAGCTGCACGCAACTGCGCTTCCGCAGCGCGCGCTTCGGCTTGCACCGCGTCCATGCGCGCCTGCGCATAGACGCCACGCTCGAACAAAAACTGGGCGCGCTGAAGATCGCCTCGGGCGCGCTCGGCGGTTGCTTCCGCCGCCGCCACCGCGGCGTTGCCGGCTTGCGCTTCCAAAGCCAGACGCTGGTCTGCGACGATCGCCAGCAATTGGCCACGGCGCACAGAATCGCCTTCCCGCACGAGAAGCCGCTGAACCGTGCCGCTGATGCGCGCTCGCGCGTCGCCGACGTCGCGATTGGTCAAGACCGCCGCCACCGTTTTGTAGTCAGGCGCTGTTCGCTGCTCGACCGTGATGAGGCCCGCCGGCGGCGCGGCAGGCTGGGCCGGCGCTTCCTCAGCCGCGCGCCCGCAACTGACGACGAGAACGGCCGCCGCCAATACTGGCGCCAAGGTTGAGATGCGAAGCCCGCCCATGATTGCCCCCGTCAGCTTGGATCGCGGACTGCGCCGCTGGCCGGATCAATGGTGACGGTCGGCAGGCCCGCGGCCTTCCAAGCGCCGATGCCGCCCGCCATATGCGCCTTGATCGGCACGCCGGCCGCCTTGGCGGCGTTGAACGCGGTTGCGGAGCGCTTGCCCGAACCACACTGGAATACGATCGGCCGCTTCTCATCGTGTGGAAGATCCGCCGGATCGAAGGTCGAGAGCGGATAAAGCAGCGCGCCATGGATGCGTTCGGCCGCGAACTCCATGGGTTCACGCACATCAATGAGAACAATCTCGCCGCGCGACAGAGCGCCGGAAATCTCCTGGGGCGACATGGTTGGCGGATTGTTGAACATGATCTTTCCTCTCTGGATTTGCGTTGGGTCAACAAAAGCTGCGCGCAAGCGCGCCAAGAATGTCGCGCGCGGTTTCGCTTTTGAGCGCGTAGTGCAGTGACTGGCCTTCGCGGCGGGCGCTGACGAGGCGCTCACGGCGCAGAATGGCCAGGTGTTGCGACACGACTGATTCACGAACGCCGAGCCCGGCGGCCAGCGCGCCGACCGTCGCCTCGCCGCCAGCCAAACGGCAGGCGATCATCAGCCGGTGCGGGCTCGCCAGCGCCTTCAGGATCTGGCTGGCCTCCTCGGCGCGCGCGGTCAGGACGACAGCTTGTTCTTGCATACTTGCGTATATACGGTTTTGCTTATATATAGTCAAGCACAAGACACGACGCGCCCGCTGCGGGGCGCTCAACAAGGAGGAAACCAATGGCCGAGGTCGTCGTTCTGGGCGCAGGGCTAGGCGGCGTCATCGCTGCCTACGAGATCAAAGAGAAACTGCGCGGCGAGGATCGCCTCACCGTCATCTCCAAGGGTGATTCCTATTTCTTCGTGCCATCCAACCCCTGGGTCGCGGTCAATTGGCGCGACCGCGAATCCGTCGAGGTCAAACTACCGCCGGTGATGAAAAGGAAGGGGATCAACTTCATCAACACAGGCGCAAAGCGCGTTCATCCTGGCGAAAACCGCGTCGACCTCGAAGACGGGCGCTCCATTTCCTACGATTATCTCGTCATCGCGACGGGCCCTGAACTGGCGTTCGATGAAATCCCGGGCCTCGGCCCCGACGCCAATACCCAATCCATCTGCCACATTGATCACGCCGAGCAGGCGGCGAACGCTTTCGAGCGCTTCTGCAAAAATCCAGGACCGATCGTTGTGGGCGCCGTGCAAGGCGCAAGTTGCTTTGGTCCCGCTTACGAGTTTGCGATGATCCTCGACACCGAGCTGCGCAAGCGCCGCATCCGCGATCGGGTGCCGATGACGTTCGTAACCTCGGAACCTTATATCGGCCATTTGGGCCTCGACGGCGTTGGCGACACCAAGGGCTTGCTCGAAAGCGAAATGCGCAACCGCCACATCAAGTGGATCACCAATGCGCGCGTCGCCTCCATCGATCCGGGAATGATGCATGTCGAAGAGATCAACGAGGACGGCGCCGTCAAAGCGACGCATGACCTTCCCTTCGGCTATTCGATGATGCTGCCGGCGTTTCGCGGCGTCGATGCGATCAAAGGCCTAGAGGGCCTCACCAACCCCCGCGGCTTCGTGCTGATCGACAAACATCAGCGCAACCCCGCCTTCCCCAACATCTTCAGCATCGGCGTCACCGTCGCCATCCCGCCGATCGGCAAGACGCCTGTGCCTGTGGGCGTGCCGAAAACCGGCTTCATGATTGAGTCCATGGTCACCGCGACGGCGGAGAACATTGGCGATCTCGTCCGCGGTAAGACGCCCGAAGCCGAAGCCACATGGAACGCGATCTGCCTTGCCGATTTCGGCGATGGCGGCGTCGCTTTCGTCGCCCAACCGCAAATTCCGCCCCGCAACGTCAATTGGTCGGCGGAGGGCAAATGGGTCCATTTGGCTAAGGAAGCGTTCGAAAAATACTTCCTCGGCAAGGTCCGCAAAGGAACGAGCGAGCCCTTCTACGAGAAGCTCGTGATGGACACGCTGGGCATCAGAAAAGTCAAACCGGAGACGTGAGATCATGACCACGCTCACTCAAGTCGCTTGCCCTTCGTGCGGCACAGGCAATCGCATCGCCGCCGGGCGCGATCCGCGGGCCGCCAAGTGCGGTCAGTGCGGCGCACAACTCATCACTGGCGAGCCGCTCAGCGTCGACGATGAGACTTTCGCCAAGCATTTGGCCAACACGAAAGGCTTGCTCGTGCTCGACGTGTGGGCGCCCTGGTGCGGTCCATGCCGGATGATGACGCCGCACTTTGCCGAGGCCGCGCAGCGGCTCGCTGGCAACGCCGTCTTTCTGAAAATGAACGCCGACAAGTGCCAAACGCCCGCACGCCTGGGCGTGCGCGGCATCCCCGCGCTCTTCCTGTTCGAAGACGGCAAGAAGATCGCCCATCAAGCTGGCCTGATGACAGCCGATGGGCTTGTGCAATGGATCCAATCTGCACGGAGAGCACCATGACCCTCGATCGCGCTGTTCTGGCCTTTGCTGGCCTTGTCGTCCTCGTGAGCCTGGCGCTCGCACATTTCGTTCATCCGGCCTGGATCTGGCTTACGGTTTTTGCCGGCGTAAACATGCTGCAGGCGGCGTTCACTGGCTTTTGCCCCGCCGCTATGATCTTCAAGGCTTTCGGTGTCAAAGCAGGATGCGCGTTCAAATGAGACGCGCGCTATTCGCACGCAGCCGGCGCAGCGGCGCTCTCTGCCTAAGCACAGAGTCCAGACGGAGCAATCACGCTTGATGCGCGCTAACGGGCCAGCATTGAAGGATCGCGGCCTTAGCCGTGAGATGGGCCGCCATAGACTTCGCACAGAACACCGATGAGGCGTTCGGCGATCGGATCGGCCAGGCGATAATAGATCGTCTGCGCGTCGCGGCGTGTCGCCACCAGCCCATCCGCACGCAGCTTGGCCAGATGTTGTGACAATGCCGATTGGCTGAGATTGACGTATTCGCCGAGTTCGGTGACGGACATTTCCGCGCCGCTCAACCGGCAGAGCACGGTCAAGCGCTGCTCATTGGCCAAGAGCTTCAACAGACGCGCCGCTTCCACCGCCCGCGGCTCAAGGTGCTCCACTGGCCGCACGCGTGCGGCAAGCTTGCGCCCCGTGGCCGCAGCCTTTCGGACCGGCGCGCGCGAAAGCGTTCGTTTTGCAGCAGAACCCATCACAATCCTCTCGTGTCGGAGCTAATTTAGCAAATCCGAATAAATCTTCAATGAACCGACGCGGTTCCGTTCTATCCATCGGCGCGGATATCGCCGATGCTTCAAGGCGCGGCCGGTGCTTCAGATAGACCGGCTCGATTGCGGAGCCTGCGACACTCTATTGTTCGGGGCGGTGGTGGTGGGCCCGCCTGGACTCGAACCAGGAACCAGACCGTTATGAGCGGCCGGCTCTAACCATTGAGCTACGGGCCCCCAATAGCTGCCAAGGCCCGCATCTGCTGTGAGCCGGTTACGCTCGTCAAGCCTCGCTCGCTCGTTCGTTGCCAGTCGCGTTACCGGAGGGATCGGCCAACTCACTGGCGGGAAACGCCATCGGCGCGCCCACTTCCATCTCCGCGTCATGGCACTATGTTGATGTTCAGGAGATCGATCGCATGACCGGCTTTTGGATTGGCGTCGTCATTGTGTTTCTGGGCATCATCGGCGCCTCGGTTCTGATCGGGAAAACGGTGGGCAAGGCCAAAGGCGCGCCGCGTGACCGCCACTCGCAGATCACTGCGCTGAAAGTCTCAGGCGCGCTGAAGCATCGCAAGTCCAACCAAGACTGATGGCCGAAGCTCAACGCGCCGAACTGCCAGCTGACAAAGCTGAGCGCTACGCAGCGCTCCGCGCCGAGATCGGCGCGGTGATTGCGGGCGAGCCGAACATCACCGCGCGCTTCGCGACGGCGGCATCACTCCTCGCGCAAGCGTTTCCGGAGCGCTTCTTCTGGACAGGCTTTTACGTTGTCGATGCCGATAAGCCCAACGAACTCGTCGTCGGTCCCTACCAAGGCACGCTCGGCTGCCTGCGCATCCCGTTCGGCAAAGGCGTTTGCGGCGCGGCGGCCGCTCGCCAAGAAACCATCATCGTGCCGGACGTCCACGCTTTCCCGGGCCACATCGCCTGCGATAGCCGCTCGAACTCGGAAATCGTCACGCCCGTGTTCAACAAGGCCGGCGCGCTGGCGGCTGTGCTCGATGTGGATTCCACCCAGTTCGACGCCTTCGACGCGGTGGACAAGGCCGGCCTCGAAGCCATTTGCGGCGACTTGCTGACGCGCGACTAGCGCCAGACAACGCCCGCCCTTGCCCCACCGCGCGAGCGCGATAAGAAAGCGCCACGCAATTCAAGGGACGCAAGTGAGCGACGCAAACACCGGCCTGATCCTCAGCCAAATCGCACAACACGCGACGGAAGTGGCCGCCATCGCCAGCGCCCGCCTGCGTGGCTTCGGCCGCAAGAACGACGCGGACCAGGCCGCGGTCGACGCCATGCGCCGCTCGTTCCAGACGGCGCCGTTCTCCGGCAAAGTCGTCATCGGCGAAGGCGAGATCGATGAAGCGCCAATGCTCTATATCGGTGAAGAGCTCGGCGCCGGCGGCCCGAAGGTCGATATCGCCGTCGATCCGCTCGAAGGCACCAAGCTCTGCGCCAACGACGCGCCGAACGCGATGACGGTTGTCGCGCTCGCGCCCGCCGGTGGCCTGCTGCACGCGCCAGATATGTATATGGATAAGCTCGCGATCGGCCCCGGCTATCCCGCCGGCCTCATCGATCTCGATCTCTCGCCGTCGGAAAACGTGAAGCGGTTGGCGAAGGCCAAGGGCGTCGCTGTCAGCGAAATTCGCGCCTGCTTGCTCGATCGCGATCGCCACAAGGCGATCATCGACGAACTGCGAAGCATCGGCGCCGGCATCCGCCTCATCCCCGACGGCGATGTCGCCGGCGTGTTCTGGACGACGGAAGCGCAGCGCTCGGGGATCGACATTTATTTCGGCTCGGGAGGCGCGCCCGAGGGCGTGCTTGCAGCCGCCGCAATCCGCTGCGCCGGCGGCCAAATGCAAGCGCGGCTAAAGCCAGAGAACGAGCAGGAAGCCGAACGAGCGCGCAAAATGGGTCGCGACGTCAACGCCAAGCTCACGCTCGACGACATGGTTCCCGGTGACGTCGTGTTTGCCGCTTCTGGCGTAACGCACGGCTCGATGTTTGACGGCGTCCACTTCGATCATGGCGCAGCACACGTCGATACGTTGGTGTGGGACAGCTTCACCGGCCGCCGCAGCCGCGTGCGCACGAGCTATCCGCTCAGCTAGCGCTATTGCTGGGGTGCATCCTCAGCATCGGCGTTGGGTTCACCAGCTTCCTCCGCTTCCTCGACCGGTTGAGCCGTTGGCTGCGCCACCGGCCGCGCGGGACGGCGTGAGAACGCGCTCAGACCCGGCACGTTGACAGCGCCATCATAGACATGGATCGCCGCCCCTTCGAACGAGGCGCCGACAGGTTCAACCCGCCCGCCAAGACAATCGCCCAGGAAGTGCTCCAGCACAGCGAGATACGAGAGCCGGTTCTGCGGCCGCACCAATTCGCGGCCTTCATCCGGAAAAACCAAGTAAGTAAGGATGCCGCGCAGGCGGACGGCCTGCGCCACCTGATCGCTTTCGCTGCGTGTCAAGCGCGGATCACGAGCGCCGTAGGAAAGCAGCAGCGGGCTTTTGATGCGTCCGGCGTGAAACGCCGGCGAGCGTACGCGCAGCAACTGACGCCCAGCTTCCGTGCGCGCGTCAGCGACGCGCTGATAGAGCTGATCGCGCCGCCACGCCGGGGAACGATCAAGCATCGTAAAGAGATTTGCCGGCGCGGCGAAGCTTGCGCCGCAGCGATATTGATCCGGCGTGAAGGCAAGTCCCGCAAGCACGGCGTAGCCGCCAAAGCCCGCACCGACGATCGCGATGCGATCCTGCTCAGCAATACCCTGCGCAACCGCCCACTCGGCTGCGTCCGCAAGATCTTCCTGAATGCGCGCCCCCCACTCGCGATTGCCGGCATTGAGAAACGCTTTGCCGAAACCAGCCGAGCCGCGGAAGTTCACCGAGAGCACCGCATAGCCGCGATTGGCCAACCATTGGTGCGCCGCGTCGAAGCCGTAAGAGTCGCGCGCCCACGGCCCATCGTGCGGCAGCAACACAAGCGGCAACGGCGCCTCAGGCCGCGCATCGCCATTGGCATCGGCGCCCCCAGGCAATGTGAGATACGAAACCAGCGTCGTTCCATCCCGTGCGGTGATTTCAACCGGCGCCATCGGCTGCAACGGCGCCTGCCGGAGCTCCGGCCGGTGCGAAAAGAGCGACGTGAGGCGTCGACCCGCAGGCCCGGCACGATCAAACAGATACGACCTCCGTGGCGTCGTCGGGCTTTCTTCCACGACAATCCAGCGCGCATCATCGGCGCTGCGCGAAACCACGGTAAAATCGCCGGTCAGTGAGCGATCCAGAAACTCGATATCAGCCTGACCATCGGCGCTCAGCGCCCGCCATTCGCGGCGCAGATATTCGGTCGCGAACGCTTCGGCGGTCCCGGTCCCCGGATCGATCCAGACATCGACGACATCCGACCGCTCGCCTTCGCCCAACACCACTTTCTCGCCGCTCGCCACGTTCACGCGCACAAGCGCGGTGCGATCGCGGGCCGGCGTGTCAGGTTGGCCAAGGCTTGAATCCAGCATCAAGAAATGCGCGCCATCGGCCTCGAGCCCGAGCAGCCGCGACGACATCGCGTCTTCGAACGGGATTTCAAACAGCTCGCGCGCCCGCCCGCGCGCCTCGAACACAACGACCTCGGCGCCGCCATCGGCGCGTGTACGCAACCCGACGCGGACCGCGTTGTTGCGATCGAGCAGAAAGCTGGCATAGCCCCGCGGCCCGCCATTACGCTGAAGCACGCTGCGCGCGCCATTCGCCAGCTCGATCCGCACAACGTCGGGCCAAGCCCGGTCGCGGTCGTTCAGCATCACCACGACAGCGCCCGGATCAGCAGCGCTCACACCGAGGATCTCCGCACGCGCGCCTGCCGGCGTCAGCGCACGCGGCGCGGCGGCGCCCGTGATGTCCACCGCGTAGAGCCGCGTGTTCTCGTCGCCGTTGTCGTCGCGCAGATAGAGCAGCGTCGCGCCATCCGCCGCCCATTGGAAATTGG
>CALBST010000242.1 GCA_937967425.1 uncultured Caulobacteraceae bacterium | reverse complement strand
CCGGATCGCTCCGCGTCCGGGAAGCGTGGTCAATTCGGGCCAGCAAAAGCCCGCAACGCCGCATTCCGCATCACAACCCCGCGCCCCGCACGCGTGAGTGCATCCACCGTCTCGCGCGGCAGCGAAACGTCCGTCGCCGTATCGTAGAGCGCCTCGTACTCCGCCGGCTCCATGTCGCGGAACGTGATCACGTCCATGCTGAGCGTGATGTCGTCGCAGCTAATGCCGTCGCGCCGATCTTCCACCAATCCGCATCGCCACTCGCGCAACGCGCGCTCATACGCCGGCAATTGCGCGCGCCAAACATCCACCGACGCCCGCTTCGCCACCTCGGTCGCAACATCGACAGGCGAATACATCATCTCGTACGCGCCGATCGCATCCGTGCCATCCTGCTGGAACGTGCGCGGGCGAATGTACTCGGCGTTGACGACCAAGAACAAAACCCGCCGCGCCTGCATTGCTTCGGCCGCCGTCAACGGCGAGGGCAGGCCATCGGCCCGCAACACCTGCAAGCTCAACATCCCGAGATTGTCCGCGACGCCGCCATCGACCAGATGCACGAAACGCTGTTGCGCCCGCGTGTCGCCACGATAGTTCTGAAACGCGCGCGCCGTCTGATGCACGTTCGCACCCGCGCCGCGATCCGCCAAAACGCGCGCTGTCCACGCTGGCGGTCCAGGACAACGCGATGCGTAGCTTTCCATCACCACTGGCCGGAACGCCACCGGCACCGCCATGGAGGCCGCTACCGCGTCCGCCACGCGCACCTGGCGCACATCGCTGCAAAGTCCGTCAAAGAAGAATTGCGTGAATGCAAACGGCGTCGAATTGTAGAGATCGGTCGCGTTGAGGATCACGCGCGGTCCCGCGCGCATGTCGCCGAGTGTTGCGTCGCCGTAGATGTTTTCCGAAAGCCATGCGCGCAATTGCTGCGGCCCATTCATGCCCCCGCGCAGAGCGCCTGCAATGCCAAGCGGTGAACTCGGCCCGCGCACGCGCCATTCTCGTCCAAGATAGGCGGCATCGAACGTATCGAGCCCCGCATCGCCATGCAGTGCATAATAGGCCGCCAGCACCGATCCACCGGAAACAGAAGTGATCAGCGCAATGTGTTCGCTCAGCGGCCGCCCGTCGCGCCCCGGCGTGTCGCGCAACGCTTGCAGCACGCCCAGATGAAACGACGCCGCCCGCGCGCCACCACCCGAGAGCGCCAACACGATCAGATCATCGCCCGCCGGTTCGCGGCCTTGCACGTCGGCGCGCAATCCGCCCAAAGGCGCGTTGATCGGCGCGACCGGCGTCGTCGCGCATGCGCTCACCAACAGCGAAAGAACAAAAACCAAGCCCCGCATGCCGCCACTCTCCGCCCACGCGTGCGCTCTTGGCAAGCGCTTAGGCATGTCCCACATACCGAACGCGCGGGACGGCCCGCGTACTTTCCAGCATTGGGGACGGCTCCTATACGAGGCGCCAACGCGCGAGGGAGCACGTCATGCAAGCTTGGGTCATGCTGGCCGCGGCCGGACTATTCGAAATCGTGTGGGCGATAGGCCTCAAATATGCCGACGGCTTCACCAAGCCTGTCCCGTCGGCCATCACCATCACAGCCATGGTCATCAGCATGTGGCTGCTCGCGCAATCCGCGCGTGATCTGCCCATCGGCACCGCCTACGCAGTGTGGACCGGCATCGGCGCTGTCGGGGCGGCGCTGCTTGGAATTATGTTGTTTCAAGAGAGCGCCAACCTCATGCGGCTCGGCTGTATAACGCTGATCGTCGTGGGGATTGTGGGCTTGAAGCTTTCAACACCAAGCTGAACGCTCTTGCCGCACTCGCGCGCCAGACTAAAACGGCGCGCGAGGAGGGGCCATGCCGCTAATCAAGCGCAAACACGCAACGGCGAAAGCCTATATCCACGACTGGCTGGAGCCCGACCAGCCGGGCGGCATCAACTTCTTCTCCGGCGCCATCATTGTTTTGGTGGTCGTCAGTCTCCTGTCGCTAGCGCTCGAAACCGAGGTGCTGAGGCCCGACACCACGTTGGATACTGGCCTGCTGCCGATCTTGCGCGCGATTAACGTTTCGATCGTCTGGATATTCGCCATCGAGTTCGCGCTGCGGTTCTGGTCCGAGGGCGAAAACCCGAACCACGCGGGCGTGCGCGGCCGCCTCCGCTTTCTGGCGCAGCCGGTCACCATTGCCGACATCCTGGCGTTCCTGCCCGAGCTGATTGCGTTGCAATTCTTCCCGGACGCTACCGGCGCCTGGTTTCCGGCAATGCGCGCGCTTCGGCTTTTCCGATTGTTCAAGCTGGCGCGCTATGTTCCCGCCTTCGCCATCGTCGGCGCCGCCGTGAGGCGGGCCTGGCCGCCGCTTGTCGCTTCGCTCTGCGTGGCCGGCGCGCAGCTCTATGTCGCGGCGATGATGCTCTATTTCATTGAGGGCGATACAAAGCCGCAAGCGTTCGGCTCGATCATGCGCGCCTTGTGGTGGGCGGTCGTCACACTGACGACAGTCGGCTACGGCGATGTTTATCCCGAAACCGGCTGGGGTCGCTTTGCTGCGGGCCTTGTGGCGCTCGCCGGCGTCGGCATTGTCGCGCTGCCGACCGGCATCCTCGCCTCATCGTTCGCGGAAGAATTCCGCGAACGGCATGAGCGGGAGCAAGCCGCTAAGAAGGCGCGCGCTCAGGCGCCGGCGGCGGCGAAGAAAGATTGAGCCGCCGTGTTTCGCGAATGCGGCCGTTTGCGAGCGCGCCCTCGATCAGCTCCGTGCCGGACAACCCGAATACGCGGCTGCCGATGAACAACGCCCGCGTGTTGCCGTACCAATCGACGCAACTGACTTCGCACCGGTAGCTCGGATCCTGCGCATCTTGCCGCGCCATCAATTGGCCAGCCCAACCCAAGCGCCCATTACGCGCCAGCGTCAGATAGGAAATGTCCGACGCCCGGCTTCTGAACCACCAGCGGCCGCCTTCCCATGTGCGCGTTACGGTCGGCAATCCCATGATGCCGCTATCGTCGGCGCCCACGAGTGCGTTGAAGGCGTGCGACCGCCCCTCCGATTCATAGCGCCCGTCGAGCACCTGCGTGCTGACAATGCGCGGCGTGCCTTCGAGATCGAGCACTGAGAGACTCAATCCGCGATCGGTGCGATAGCCGCTCAGGATCGCGTTATTTCCTGCGCGTTCGAGCCTGATGATGTTGTGCGGCGCTTGCACGATTGTCGCCGCCGAGGGATTGGCCAGCGGCAGCGCAATTACGCGCGAAGACGGCAGCGTTTGCCCCGGCTCAGGCGGATATGAACTCCAGCCCGTGCGCCCGCCATACACAACGAACGAGCGCGTGTAGCGAACCTCATACTGCCCAGCCTCCGGGCTTGGCGCTGGCGTATAGCGGCTCGGCGCGGCGTCCCGCGGTGTTGTACGGAAGGTGCTCAGCGGTGTGTGGAAGTAACGCACCTGCGCCGATCCGGAGCTCTGCGCGCACGGCCCGACATTCCAGGTCAACAGCGCGCGGAATTCTTCCGTGTTGCCATCCAACGCCAACTGGTTCGTTGGCAAACCGCGCGCGTGGATCGCGCGCGGCGTATCGCCATTCAGCGGCACTTGATACACCGTCGCAGGGATTGACCCCGAAGCCGCGCCCGGCAGTTCGCAATTGCGCGTGAGCACGGCGTCCCATCGGCTCGGCGTCACCCAAAGGAAGATGTCCGTGGTCGAAACGAAGAACTCGCGTTGCCCGCCACCGACGAACGCAGTGGTGCGGCACTCCAATTCGTCGCCAGCGCTCAGATCACCGAGCGGGCAGACGGACACCGAGTGCACCATGGGCCGAAACACACGTTGCACTGGCCGGTAAATGTCGTTGCCGTCGAACAGCGAATGGCCCTCGGTCGTTACAGCACGCCGTTCGCCGTCGCGCAGCCAACGGCGCACCACCGGCCAGCGCATCGCCACGCGCGGATTGACGTTCGAAATGTCGAGCGGCGTGTAGATGACGAGATTGCCGTTCACCAGACGCGTCGCGTAATTCTCGATGTCGTAATAATCGTTCGAAGAAATGTAGTAGGTCGCTTCACGCGTGAGCTGGCCGTCATCGTCAATCGTCAGGACCGTAATCTCGGACGCTTGCTCACGATAGGAATAGCCGGCGACCAGGATGCGATTGCCGCTGGTCAGCAGCTCATCGAACCAAGTGTCCTGGTTGGGGCTGCGATAGACGTTGGTCCGGCTGGCCAATGAAAGGCCTGCCTGATCGCCATCGCGCGTATCGACGACGAAGAGACGCCCATCCTGCAGCACGATGAGGAAGCGGCCTACTTGCTTGACGATGCCGCCTTCATCAACGCCCTGTGTTTGCACATTGGTGATTGATGAAGGCTCGCTGGAGCTTCCGCTGTCGCCCGAGGCGGTGACGACAACCGAGCTCTCCATCGCGCTTTGTGCGGGGCTGGGCGCAGCCCCTGGCGGCGGAGGTGAAGCGGGAGGGGGCGGCGATGGTGGCGGCGGTGGCGGCGCTGGAATCGCATCGTTGTAGTCGAAGCGTCCGCTCGTGCCGTTGATGCGGTGAACCTCGCGCACGTAGCGGAGGAAGTCGGCGTCGTTCTCAAATCGCTCCAGCTGGCGCCAAACAGGCGGTTGCGCATTCTCAGTCTTATCGGGCGCACGCGCCGGTGTTGAGGGCTCGCCGGCGGCGCCAACGAACACCAATGCAGCCGCAGCAGCCAGAAAACGCAATTTCATATCGAACCCTCCGCCCGTGGAGGACGCTACACGATTGTGGCGCAGATTCGAGCGAAAGCAGGCGCTGCTATCACACACGCGCGATTAGAACGGATTGATGCGCCGGCGCCGCGTGTAGTGGAGGTAGCCAACATTGGCGCCCAGGCGGAACCCGACACCGGCGCGGATCGGCGCCAGCGTGACGTTCTCACGCCGCTGATAATTGGCGCCGACGCCGCCAACGAAATACGCCGAGCCGTCGACGCCGGGATAGCGATGGAAGATGCTATCCGGACGGCGCAGATTGTAGGTGAGCGTGAATACACGCGCGGCGTTGCCGCCGGTGTCGAAGCCGATGGACGGGCCCTGCCAGTAAACCCGCGTCGTGCCGTTGCGGCCCTTCAGGCGCAGATAACCGTCGCCATAACGCAATCCGACACCAATCGCCCCCGAGCCCTCATTGCCTTCAATGTAGCCGTTCGGGCGGCCCAGATCGTCGAAGATGTGGTCGACAACGGTGGCGAGCCCTTCGGCGCCCGCGCCAAAGAAACGCTGCGCCGCGGCGAGGATTTCATCTTGCGAATAAGTCTGCTGCGCCTGCGCCAGCGCCTCGGCCGGCAGGAGGAGTGCAGCGCCGGCGCCCAGCGCAAAACCACGGCGTGAAAAATCGTCAGACATGGAAGGCCTCCGAAGCTCTGAGGCCAAACATAGGGCAGGGCCAACCTGAATCCTACATGACTCGCGTCACGATCAGGCGCCCGGTGCGTTTTCCGCCTCAAATCGCCCGATCGCCAAGAAGCGGTCGCGGCGCTGTTGGCGCAGTTCGCTGCTGTCGAGTTCGGCGAGTTCATCCAGCGCTTCCGCCACCGCGGCGCCAACCGAAGCAATCGCCGCCGCCGGCTCCCGGTGCGCGCCGCCTGTCGGCTCTTGAATGATCGAATCCACTACCTTTAACTCGATCAGATCCTGCGCCGTGATTTTCATCGCCGCCGCCGCATCCTTCGCCCGCGCCGCGTCCTTCCAGAGAATGGATGCCGCGCCCTCGGGCGAGATCACCGAATAGATTGAGTGCTCGAGCATCAGCACTTTGTTCGCCGCCGCTATGGCGATGGCGCCACCCGAGCCGCCTTCGCCCGCAATCACCGCCACCATCGGCACGCCGAGCGTTAGGCAACGTTCCGTCGAGCGCGCGATCGCTTCGGCTTGCCCGCGCTCTTCGGCGCCAATGCCGGGATAGGCGCCGGCCGTGTCGACGAAGCTTACCACCGGCAGCGAGAACTTATCGGCCAAGTCCATCAGCCGCACGGCTTTGCGATAGCCTTCAGGCCGCGCCATGCCGAAATTGTGCTTCAAGCGATCGGCGGTGGTGCGGCCCTTCTCGTGGCCCATCACCAGCACTGGCCGTCCCAAGAACTTGCCCGTGCCGCCGAGGATCGCCGCGTCCTCACCGAAATTGCGGTCGCCCGAAAGCTCGACGTAATCCGTCACCAGCGACGCCACATAATCCTGGTAGCGCGGGCGATCCGCGTGCCGCGCCACTTGCGTCTTCTGCCAAGGATCGAGCTTGGAATAGATGTCGCTGAGCTGCTTCTCGGCTTTCACCTTGAGGCGCGCCAGTTCCGTGCCCATGGCCAAGGCTTCGGAACCGGAGGCCTCGGAGATCGCCGCCAGTTCCTCAATCTTGGCCTCAACCTCGGCCACTGATTTTTCGAAATCGAGATAGGTGCGCAAAAGCTTCGGCCCGGACCCAAAAGAGGGGCGGACAATACCTCCCCGGAGCCTTCCATCAAGGTAAAGCCCCACCCCGGATACCAGGATTGC
>CALBST010000241.1 GCA_937967425.1 uncultured Caulobacteraceae bacterium | reverse complement strand
GGAGCAAGCACGACCAACCGCAGTGGCGCTTGCCGCTGACGGCATGAAAGTCCATGGAAGAAAGCATGACGCTTTCCATTGCCATCGCCGGCGCTGGCGGCCGTATGGGCCGCGCACTGGTGCGCGCCGCCTCTGAAGACTCGCGCTTCCTCGTCTGCGGCGGCACCGAGCGGCGCGACGGCCAATTTCTCGGCATCGATCTGGGCGCGCTCGCGGGCATCGCTCCGCTGATGATGAACACATCCGAGACCGCAAACCTCGCGGCGGACAAAGCCGAAGTCTGGATCGACTTCACCTCGCCCGAAGGCACGATCGACGCGCTCGATGCACTCGTGGGCACGCCCGTGAAGGCAGCCGTGATCGGCACCACCGGCCTCACCCCCGCGCAAGAAGCGAAAATTGCCGAGCACGCCAAGCGTATCGCCATCGTCCGCTCCGGCAATTTCAGCTTGGGCGTGACCCTGCTCGCTGCGCTCGTCGAACAAGCCGCACAACGCCTGGGCCCCGAGTGGGATATCGAGATCACCGAGGCGCATCACCGCCGCAAGGTCGATGCGCCATCGGGCACCGCCCTGCTCCTCGGCGAAGCCGCAGCGCACGGCCGCGGCGTGAAACTGTCCGAAGCGCGCCTCAAACCGCATGACGGCATCACCGGCCCGCGCAGGGAAGGCGGCATCGGCTTCTCCGCCATTCGCGGTGGCGGCATCGTCGGCGAGCACGACGTCCGCTTCATCGCCGAGCGCGAGGTCGTGACGCTCTCACACCAAGCGCTCGATCGTGCGGTCTTCGCAGACGGCGCGCTGGCAGCAGCGCTCTGGGTGGCCGGCAAGCCGCCGGGTTTGTACTCGATGCGCGACGTGCTTGGACTCTAACCGCCGCGTTTGGCCTTATGCAGGGCGAGGCTCAACGCTTCGGCGAACCCGTCGCACTCTTTCGGCGACAAGAACGCACCGAGCCGCATCTGCCCTTCACGTTCGCGGATCAACACGCCGCGACCATCGCGGGCCACCCGCGCCCACACAGGATTGAGCACCCAATGCGTCGCGACGCCGTACCTATCAACGGCAGCCACATGCACCTTCCCCGGCGCGATGCGCACATATTCGGCCGCCTGGCCGGAGCGATAGTTCCAGCGGAATGCGAGCCAAAGCGCCAGTACGTCGAGACCGAGAAACCCCGCCACCGGAAAGGCGCCCTGGACCCAGAAAAACACCGCCACGACGACATTCACGGAGATGACCGCAATCAGCATGAGCTTGAACGCCTTGTGGCTCAGGCTGCGGTGTGGCCGCAACACGGCGTCCATAAGCATAGGGCCATCGAGATGCGGCGCGTCCGGCGAGCGTTCCCAGGTGGGCGTCATGCGCTAAGCTTAGCCGAGCCGCTTCAGGCGCCAAGGGAAGACAGCATCGTGGCCAAGCGCCTGACCAAAGCCAAAGCCGAAGAGCTCTACGCGCGGCTCGCGCATGTCCGGCCCGATCCGAAGACAGAGCTGGAATACACGAACCCCTACACTCTCTTGGTCGCCGTCGTTCTATCTGCGCAAGCGACCGACAAGGGCGTCAACCGCGCGACCGGACCGCTGTTTCAGATCGCGGATACGCCGGCGAAGATGCTGAAGCTCGGCGAAGCGAAAGTCGCGGATCACATCAAGACGATCGGACTCTGGCGCAACAAAGCCAAGAACGTCATCGCCCTTTCACAGGCATTGATCGATCAACATGAGGGTGAGGTCCCCCGGGATCGCGAAGCGCTCGAAGCGCTCCCCGGCGTCGGTCGAAAAACCGCGAACGTCGTGCTGATGGAAATCTTCGGCGAAGGCACGATCGCCGTGGATACGCACGTCTTTCGCGTCGCCAACCGCACTGGTCTCGCCAGCGGCAAGACCCCGGCCGAGGTTGAAGAACAACTCATGCGCATCACCCCGCGGAAATATCTGCACGGCGCACATCATTGGCTGATCCTGCATGGCCGCTACACATGCCTGGCGCGTACGCCGGCGTGCCCGCGCTGCGTGATTTCGGACCTATGCCTCTACAAGCCCAAGACGCGCGCGATTGCCCCAACAAAAGCGTCGGCGCCCTCTGGCGCGAAGTCGAAGAAGAGGTAAGGCTCGATCGCCTCGATCTCGATCACCCGCCAGGCGCCGTCGTCGCCGAGCACCAGATCGATGCGGACATATAGAAGGTCTTTGGGCGCCCGCGCACGCGCGGCTTCTGCAGCATCAATCGCCGCTTGCGGCGGTGCTTCGGAAACGAACCGGGCGCCGGAGACGTTGGCGAGCCAGTTGCCCTCGGCCGGCACCTTGCGCACGGCATGAGAATATTGGCCGCCAAACCAGAAGAGCGAACGCTCCCCTTCCGTCTCGATCGCCCGCAGATACGGCTGGATCATCGCCGGGCCGAGCGGCCCTTCGATCAGATCAGCTTCGCTCCAGGCGTTGCGCTTCAGGCGCACCGTGCGGATCGACCCGGCGCCGACCTGCGGCTTCACCACCACTTCCGCCGCATCAAGCGCATCAAACGCCTGAGCGACGACGTGAGCGTCGGCCCTTTCAGTCCACACGGTCTCAATCGCAGAAGGCCCGAGCTCTTGCAGATACGTCTTGCGCATATTCCAGCGCACGACACTCGAAGGGTTGAGAACGCGAAGGCCATTGCGCTCGTGGTGCTCAAGCGCCGCGATGAATTGATCCGGCCGCTCGTGATAATCCCAGGTCGTGCGGATCACCGCCAAGTCAAAGCCGCGCTGCGGCAGATCCATCTCGTCCCAGTAGACGATCTCAAACGCGATGCCGCGCGACTTGCCCGCCGCAAGGATGAGCTCGCGGCTTCTCTCCTCGAGCGGCGGCACCACGCCCGGCGGCAGCGGCGTGCCGCGATAGGAGCGCGCCGTGAGATAGGCGACGCGCGCCATCAGGAGCGGCGCGCCGCCGCTTCCGCTGCGCACTGCTCCAACGAGGGCGCGGCCACATCGGCGCGGCGCGCGCTCGGATGGGCTTCGGCGAGGCGCATCGTGTTGCGGCCGTCGGCCGCGAACAGCAGCAGCAACGCGCAAGTATCAAAGCGATACGTCAGAGCCGTGCCGGCGCCATCACGGCGGGTAATATCGGCTTGGCCGAACAGGCGCTCGATGTCTTGCACGGACGGGGCCGCCGCGCTCCCCGCTGCGCGCAGCATCTGGGCTTG
The DNA here is from genome assembly GCA_937967425.1 of uncultured Caulobacteraceae bacterium. The sequence goes on along the minus strand of CALBST010000241.1, from coordinate 4,011 downwards.
GCGCGTAGAGGAAACGGCGGCGGGCGCGCTCGCGCTCGGATCTGGCGCGGCAGGCGCAGTCGGTGCTGCTGTGGCGCAAGCTGTGAGCAGCAGCAGCGCGGCGAGTGGAACCATGAATCGCATACGTGCGAATGTGCCGCCGCTCCGGGCAGCCCGCAATGCTTGCCACGCCCTCCCCGCCCCCCTAAACGCCCCGGCGAAGGGTTAATTCATGACACGCTCGACTTACGATGTCGTCGCCGTCGGCAACGCCATTATCGACATTCTGAAATCCGTGCCGGACAGCTTCCTAGCCGAGGAGAACATCGCCAAGGGCGGCATGACGCTGATTGACGAATCGCGCGCGGATCACCTGACCGCGCGGCTCGCTGATCCGGTGGTCGCCGCGGGCGGCTCGGCCGCCAACACGATGACCGGCGTCGCCAGCTTCGGTGGCAAAACGGGCTATATCGGCAAGGTCGCAAACGACGCCCTGGGCGCGCAGTTCACGCGGGAGTTCCGCGCTGCCGGCGTCACCTTCAACACCGCGCCGCGCTCGGGCCCGCCGGGGACCGCGCGCTGCTTGATCGCCGTAACGCCGGACGGCCAGCGTTCGATGAGCACATATCTCGGCGCCTCGACGCTGCTCGACGCCAACGATCTCGATGCGGGCCTCATTCAGAGCGGCGAGACGCTTTTCCTGGAAGGCTATCTGTTCGACCGCGACGAAGCCAAGGCCGCTTTCGTGCGCGCGGCGGAAATCGCGCGCGTCGCCGGCCGCAAAGTCTCGCTGACGCTTTCCGACAAATTCTGCGTCGACCGCCACCGCGATAGCTTCCGTCATCTCGTTAGCGGTCACGTCGACATTCTGTTCTGCAACGAATCCGAGATTCTCTCTCTCTACGAGAGTAGCGACCTCGGCGATGCTATCGCGAGCGCTCGCAAAGCCTGCCCGCTGGTCGCTGTTACGCGCTCTGAGCACGGGTCTCTCGTTGTGACGCCGGAAGACACGATCGAGGTGAAAGCCGCGCCTGTGGCCAAGGTCGTGGATACGACCGGCGCTGGCGATCAATACGCGGCGGGCTTCCTGTTTGGCTACACGCGCAAGAAATCACTGGCCGAGTGCGGCGCCCTCGCCTCTCTGGCTGCGGCAGAAGTGATCTCGCACATGGGCCCGCGGCCAGAGGTCCGTCTGCGCGAGTTGGCACAGAGAAACGGCCTCAGCGTCTAGAGAATAAAGCGGCTGAGATCGGTGTTCTTGGCCAGATCGCCGACATTCTTGCGCACGTACTCCGCATTGATCAGCACTGTCTCGCCATTTCTATCCGGCGCTGAATAGCTGATTTCATCAAGCAGTCGCTCCATCACTGTCTGCAGCCGGCGGGCACCGATATTCTCGACCGTGCCGTTTACGTCCGCCGCGATGCCGGCAATGGCTTCAACCGCGTCATCGGTGATATCGAGTGTGACACCCTCGGTTTTCAGCAGCGCCTTGTACTGCGTGACCAAGCTTGCTTCGGGTTCGGTCAGAATGCGGCGGAAGTCCTCGCGCGTGAGCGCCTGCAGCTCAACGCGGATGGGCAAGCGGCCCTGCAGTTCGGGCAAAAGATCCGACGGCTTCGAGACGTGAAACGCCCCGGACGCAATGAACAAGATGTGGTCTGTCTTCACTTGGCCGTGTTTGGTGGTGACAATGGTGCCTTCGATCAAGGGCAACAGATCACGCTGCACGCCTTCGCGGCTGACATCGCCACCGCCGACACGCTCCGAGCGTGACGCGATCTTGTCGATCTCATCGATGAAAACGATGCCGTCCTCGGCGGTCAGCGCGAGTGCTTCCTTCACCAAAGTGTCCTGATCGATCAGCTTGTCGCTCTCTTCGCGCACCAGCGGCTCGAAGGCTTCGTCGACAGTCATGCGCACGCGTTTGGTGCGCTTGCCGAACGCCTTACCGAAGATCTCACCGATGTTCACAACGCCAACGCCTGGCTGACCAGGGATATCCAAGCTGCCCATCGGGTTGGCGGTATCTTCAACATCAATCTCGACGGCGGAGGCGCCGAGCTCATTGTTGCGCAATCGTCTGCGGAACGAGTCGCGGGTTGCAGCGCTTGAGCCCTGCCCCACCAGCGCGTCCAGCACACGTTCTTCCGCCGCCGCTTCAGCACGAGCGCGAACTTCGCGGCGGCGGCGTTCGCGCGCCATGTTGAGCGCAACTTCGACGAGATCGCGGATGATCTGCTCCACGTCACGGCCGACATAGCCGACTTCGGTGAACTTCGTCGCTTCCACTTTCAGAAACGGCGCGCCCGCGAGCTTCGCCAGCCGCCGCGCAATCTCGGTTTTGCCGACGCCTGTCGGACCGATCATGAGGATGTTCTTGGGCGTGACCTCTTCGCGGAGGTCTTCGGGCAATTGCTTTCGGCGCCAGCGGTTGCGAAGGGCGATCGCGACGGCGCGCTTGGCGTCGTTCTGACCGACGATATAGCGATCGAGTTCGGAAACAATTTCACGGGGCGAGAAGTGGGTCATGGCTTGGCCTGATCTAGGCAACCAGACGCGCCCCGTGAAGTGCGGCGTCTCGCGCCCTAAGCAGCCGCGGGCGTCTCAGGCGGAAAAATGCGCGCCCACGCTCCGTCAGGCTTGACCCATCCGAGCAACGCGCGCCGCGCCGTGTGCCAGCTGGCGCCCAGGATGAGCACGAACGCGCCAAGCACGATCAGTACCGACGCCGCGAGTGCGCCCGCACCGAGGCCTAGCGCGTTCATGAGGATACCGATGGCGACGCCGGTTGTGATCAACGTCGAAACGATGAGAACGCGGCGATTGATGAGAAGCGAGATCACGCCAAGCAGCACGACAACAACAAGCGTGAGCGCCGCATGCGCAGTAGCGGCGCCGCCTCCTTCCGAGGCTGACATAACAAGCGCACCAGATGATGTCAGGCCATTTGACGAACCAAAAAGCTGGCCGATGAGACCGAAGGCGCCGTTCAGAATGAGCGGTGCGGCGGCGAAGTGGAGCCAAAATCCGTTGTCGGAAAACCGCGTCGTCCGCGCAGGATCGCGCGCATCGAAGGCGACCCCGGCAAGGAAAAGAAGGATGCCGAGGGTCAGGTAGAGCGGCGAGATAAACTGCATCGTCAGATCGAAGTTCGTCACCATCGCCAGAACGATGATGAAAAACGCCAAGCCGCCGCCCGCGAGCCCGAGCGAGAAAGGCAGGCGAAACCGCAGGTAGAAAGCGAATGGCGCGATGAACGCCAGCGCGGTCGCGATCAGAATGCCAACGCGTAGCTCAGGCGGCATCGTCGAAAGATCAAGCCCGGAGCCCTCGAAACCACGGCCAACAATTACACCTGTATAGAGCAACGCCGCCGCGATCACGCTGAAGATCGTCAGCGAGCAAACGATGGCAATGGCGGGTAAAAACAGCCGGCGGCGACGCGCGAAAATTTCGCCAAGCGCCCACATCACGGCTCCGCAGCCGGCAAACAAAGCGCCCGTGGTGATCGCCGCGGCCTGCGGTCCTTCGAGGCCGGATGTGGTCACGAACACCGTGACGCCGATCGAGAGCCCGATGGCGAGCAAGATGATGCCGATAGCCAGGAAGACATCGTGGAAATTGCGGATGAAGCGGAGATCCTCCTCACCGCTCGGCGCCGCGGAAACGCCTGCAGCGCCGGATGCCAGGAAATCGTGAAGCGGCCCGACTTGTTCTGCCTTGATCACGCCGGCGGCCGCAGCCGCCTCCAATGCGCCACGATCAGCCATCGAGCTTCTCCACGGTCAGATTACCGTTGGTATATACGCAAATTTGCGCCGCGATCTCCATTGCTTTGCGAGCAATAGCCTCAGGATCGTCGACATAGTCGTAGAGCGCGCGCGCAGCTGCGAAGGCGAAATTGCCGCCTGAGCCCACGGCGATCACCTGATGCTCCGGCTCCAGAACATCGCCTGCGCCGGTCAGCAGCAGCGTCTCCTTCTTGTCCGCAACGATCAGCATGGCGTCGAGACGGCGAAGCGCGCGATC
>CALBST010000240.1 GCA_937967425.1 uncultured Caulobacteraceae bacterium | reverse complement strand
GCGGTGCGCCGTTTGGTCGGCCCGAACAGGCCAAGCTCCGTGCGGCCACCGGAAGCTTGGTTGCCGAAGCTGAAGCCACACTCGCCGCGAACATGATACGCGTCCTCAGCGCCTTCGCGGTGCGACGTCGGAATGACGAAGCGATCTTCGTAATTGGCGATCGCCATGATCTGATACATGTCCTCGATCTGCGCGGGCTTAAGCCCGACGCGTTCGGCAACGCCGTGATCAATGACGCCATCAATGGTTTTGGCCCGCATGTAGGACCGCATCGCCAGCATGCGCTCAAGCGCATAAACGACCGGGGGCTCCTCGCCTGCCGTCAACATGTTGGCGAGATACTTCACCGGGATACGCAATGAGCGGACGTCCGGCATGACGCCGTCATGCTCGATCGCGCCCATCGCCGCCGCCGATTGAATCGGCGAAAGCGGCGGCACGTACCAGACCATCGGCAGCGTGCGATATTCGGGGTGAAGCGGAAACGCGACCTTCCACTCCATCGCCATCTTGTAGACAGGGCTCTTGCGCGCCGCTTCGATCCACGCCTCAGGCACTCCATCCGCTCGCGCCTGCGCGATTACCGCCGGATCGTTCGGATCAAGGAACACGCCGAGCTGGGCCTCATAGAGGTCCTTCTCATCGGCGCTCGCCGCAGCCTCGATGCGATCGGCGTCGTACAGAATGACGCCCAGATAGCGGATGCGGCCGACGCACGTCTCAGAGCAGACCGTCGGCTGACCCACCTCGATCCGCGGGTAGCAGAACGTGCACTTCTCGGACTTGCCGCTCGACCAGTTGTAATAAATCTTCTTGTACGGGCAGGCGGAAACGCACATGCGCCAGCCGCGGCACTTATCCTGATCGATGAGAACAATGCCGTCCTCTTCGCGCTTATAGATGGCGCCAGAGGGACAGGCCGCGACGCAGGTCGGATTGAGGCAGTGCTCACACAGCCGCGGCAGGTACATCATGAAGGTGTTTTCGAACTGCCCGTAAATGTCCTTCTGCACGTTCTCGAAATTGTAGTCCTTGGAGCGCTTGGCGAACTCACCGCCAAGAATCTCTTCCCAGTTCGGGCCCCACTCGATCTTCTCCATGCGTTGACCGCTGATCTGTGAGCGCGGCCGCGCCGTTGGGAAGGCTTGCATCTCCGGCGCGGTTTGCAGGTGCTGGTAGTCGAAGTCGAACGGCTCGTAATAGTCGTCGATCTCCGGCAAATCGGGGTTGGCGAAGATCTTGGCGAGAATGCGCCACTTCGGACCCATCTTTGGCTGGAGCTTGCCGCCGCGCGTGCGCTCCCACCCGCCGTTCCAGCGCTTCTGATTTTCCCAATCGCGCGGATAACCGACGCCAGGTTTGGTTTCGACGTTATTGAACCAGGCGTACTCAACGCCTTCGCGGCTGGTCCAAACGTTCTTGCAGGTCACCGAGCAGGTGTGACAGCCAATGCACTTGTCCAGATTGAGGACCATGCCGATTTGAGCGCGGACTTTCATTGGCCAGCCTCCGCCTTGTTGAGCGGTTGGTCCAGCCAATCCACCTTCTTCATTTTGCGGACGATGACGAACTCGTCGCGATTGGCGCCCACGGTGCCGTAATAGTTGAAGCCGTAAGCCAGCTGGGCGTAGCCCCCGATCATATGCGTGGGCTTCAACACCGTGCGCGTAACGGAGTTGTGGATGCCTCCGCGATGGCCGGTCATCTCCGAACCGGGCGTGTTCACGATCTTCTCTTGCGCGTGGTACATGAACACCGTGCCCTCGCGGATGCGCTGCGACACGACGGCACGCGCGGTCAATGCCCCGTTTGCGTTGAACGCCTCGATCCAGTCGTTGTCCTTTATCCC
>CALBST010000239.1 GCA_937967425.1 uncultured Caulobacteraceae bacterium | reverse complement strand
ATGGGCCAGATCGTGACCTGGTCGGTGCGCGACGAGAGCTTGCACTGCGAAGGCATGATCAAGCTCTTCCACGCCTACGCGAAAGAAACCAACGCGCTGACGCAAGACGTCAAGGACGACATCATCGAGTGCTGCAAGACGGTTGTCGGCATCGAAGATCGGTTCATCGACCTCGCCTTCGAGATGGGCCCGGTTCAGGGCATGACGGCGGACGATATCAAGCAATACATCCGTTACATCGCCGATTGGCGCTTGGGTCAGCTTGGCCTGCCGAAGATTTACGGCGTCACCGAGCACCCGATCCCGTGGCTGACGGCGATCCTCAACGGCGTTGAGCATGCCAATTTCTTCGAAGCGCGCGCCACCGAATATTCAAAGGCCGCGACGAAGGGCGAGTGGCACGGCAGCGAAGGCGTGTGGGCGAACTTCGATCAGATGATGGAAAAGCGGAAGGCCGCCGGCGGCGCGAACTAGCCGCGCTTTTCCTCCGTCTTCAGAACAAGATCGGGTTGCATTGCGCGCGCACGCGCGCGATCGCCTTATTGTTACGTGCATCGAAGGCTTCTCGGTCGATGCCCACGGCTTCATCCTCCGAGGGCAGAGGCAGATTCCTCGCGCGCGCAATTCCTATGCGTGCGAGCAAATCGAACTCCGCGGGCGTCAACACATTGGCGAGTTCGTCCATCGCACATGTGCAATAAGCCTCGACCGCTTCGGGGCTTACCTCACGGCTTTCAGGCAACCGCGTGGTCTGCACGCAGGCCGCCACGACCTCGGCGCGCGCGACGACTGGCGCGCCCTCCGCTTCCGCCGCCGCCAGCGAAAGCGCCAGAAGCACCGGCTCGATCATGCGCAAAGCCTCATCAGAAGCGCCTCGCGCTCTTTCTCGCCGACACCAAGCTCTTGTTCGATGTAAGCGAGCGCACTGCCGTGCTTTGCTTCGATAACGTCGAGCGCCTGGCGCAGATAGTCGACGTGCACGCCGAGCATCGGTCTGAGCGCCGCGCTGTCCAGTTTGCGGCCGAGGCGTTCTTCCATGCGCGCTTGGATTTTCGGCATTCGTTTTTCGAGGTCGACCGCAGCATTCGTGAACTCGTAATCGGCAAACACGGCGTCCTCTTCGACGCCGAGCGCAATCAAGGTGAGGGCGCAGATGATCCCGGTGCGGTCCTTGCCGGCGGCGCAGTGAACAACGCCGGCGCCGCCCTCGCCTAATTCCTTGAACCAATCGCGATAAAGCCGGATCAGCCGCGGATCGAACGGGATCTCGCGATAGAGGCTCATCATGTAATCGTAGGTCGATTTGGGGGTGAGATCGCTTTGCATCAGCGCCACCAGATGCGGCGGCAGCGCGACGCCTTCGGCGCCTTCGTCGTTGACGAACACGCGCGTGGTTTCGCCCGGCCACTTGTTCGGTTCGTGCCGGCGCTCTTCCGGCCGGCGCAGATCGACCAGAAAGCGAACGTCCATCGCGTTGAGCCGCGCGATGTCGGCGTCTGTCGCGTCATTGAAAGCGGCGGACCGCCAGAGCTTGCCGCGCGCCACCTTTGCGCCATCGGCGGTTTCCCAACCGCCAAAATCGCGGAAGTTCAGGACCCGTTCGAAATCAACAAGACGATCATGCATGAGCGTTAAATGGCGCCCTCCGCCGCGAACGTCAAAGCTGTGCGAATGCGGATGCAGCGCCCGGAAGTCATGCCTGAGCGGATATCTCTCAGCGCAGCTTCAGCGCCTTGATGTCAGCCTTGGAGAGTTGGCTCTTATCGCGGGCGTAAACGCCGGGGCGGGCATAGAGGATTTCGAGCGGCAGATCGGAGAGCCCGGCGCGATGAACCACATCCGTGTACGTCTGCCCTGCCGGAATCTTGGCGAGCTTCACTTCCCACCAGGCGCCATTGAACAGATGCAATTGCGTCTTGGCGTCGACGACGCGCATGCGCGCGGCGCGTTCGGCCTCGGCCCTCTGGCGCGCTTCGCGTTGCCGCTGGCTCCAACGTTTGTGCTTTTCGTTCTTGCGCAGGATGCCGGTGCGCGGATGGACGTAATAGAGACGCCAATCGTCCGCGAGGGCGCGTTCGCCGCCGAAGCGCGGCGTCACCACGACGACCCCGCCTTTCATGCGCGTTTTGGTGGCGACGAAATCATCCAGGTGATCGCGCACATGCTGCTGTACGGCCGATGTCGGTTTCAGGTGTTCGCTGATTTCCGAATAGATCTTGTTCCAGGGCCGGCCGACATTGGACGCCAGATAGCGCTTTAGCGGGTTGAGCGTCTCGTTGAGGTTCTTGGTTTTTACCGGCGGCCGCTTCGG
>CALBST010000238.1 GCA_937967425.1 uncultured Caulobacteraceae bacterium | reverse complement strand
AGCAACGTTTCAGCCTCGGGGCGATCCCAGCTCATGTGCACGGAAATCGCCGGCAGCGGCCGATCGCGTGCCGGCTCGGGCGGCGGTGGCGCTGGTTTGGGCGACTGCGGCTTCGGCGGCGGCGACGTTGCCGGTTCGACTTGGGCGCTGACCGGCGCGGTGAAGACAGGTTCTTCGTCGAATTCGGGGGGATCGAAGGGGATGTCGTCTTCGGCCTCTGCTTCGTTTTCAGCTTCCGCCACCGGCTCCGGCGCTTCGGTGACGAAGATGGTTTCTTCGTCTTCGCATTCGCCGAGGCCGAAAATGTCATCGACCGGCGGAGGCGTGAACGGCGCTTCATCGGCATCGTCCTCGCGGACGACATCGCCGGCGGTGAGCTCTAGCGGCAGGTGAACGATATTATCGTTCGCGGCTGCCGCGAATTTGGTGCGCTGACGCGCGCGCGCTTTTGCCTTCTGGGCTGCAGTGAACAAGACGCAAGTCTGCCGTCGTCAAAACCACCCCCGCAGCAACTTTGGCGCGGATTTCTTGCGAACTCGTCAGTAAGGATCGTGAACGCCGCATTTGCCATGCGGCGCAGCGCGATTGGACTTTTGGCCCCAAAGCGCCTACATGCAGGCCATCGATCCTCGTCGCGTCACGCTCTGATCCCTCGCGCTCGCGCCGGATGTTTGCTGTTCTCTTCGAAAAATCGCCGCCTGCCGTGGAAGGTCCACGCTGGCAATTCTGACTAGGAGACGGCAAATGGCTGTCGGTACTGTAAAGTTTTTCAATTCCACCAAGGGCTTCGGCTTCATCGCGCAAGACGGCGGCGGCAAGGATGTGTTCGTGCACATTTCCGCGGTTGAGCGTTCTGGCATGGCTGGCCTCAACGAAGGCCAGAAGGTCAGCTTCGATCTCGAGAAGGATCGCCAAGGCCGCGATTCCGCGATCAACCTGAAGGCGGCCTAAAGGCCATGGGGATCAGCGATCGCATCCCTGATCTCTCCGACAAAGAGTTGGAGAGCCTTCACACGAACGCACTTCGTTTGAAGGACTCCGGCTCGACCCAACAGCGGCAGCAAGCTGAAGAGCTGCTGCCGCTGCTTGGCGCGGCTTTGGAAGAACGGCGCGCCGCGAAAACCGCCGCGCAGGCCGAGACGCGCCGCGCAGCGACTGAAAAGCGCGCAGCGTCCAAGAAAAAGCTGAAAGCTGAGTAGGCTCAGGCTGAGCTGAAATGCGGGCGCCAGCTTTGTTCGGCGCACTCGCCACTTTCCTCGAAATGATCGACGCGATTGGCCGCTTCCGGCGGCGCGCGCAGCACTTCGCGTAAGCGATGCGGCGTGGCGTGCAGGCGCTTGCTCAAGCGGCGTGCGTAAGGGGCCGGATCGTTGAAGACGCGGATCAGCGCTTCGTAACGCTCCGCCAGCGGCCAGGCCGAGCGGAATTTTGGCGGCGGCTGGTGTTCCAAGCACCAGCGCTCTTCGCGGGAGAGGCGCTTTTTATCTCCCCCGCTTGCGGGGGAGGAGACGCCGAAGGCGTCGGAGGGGGCGACTTCCCCCTTCGTCTCGCTGCGCTCGACACTTCCCCCGCGATGCGGGGGAAGATTGAACACGCGAAACCGCACGCGCCAGGCTTCCGGCGCATCGGGGCTGAACGTCATCAGCTTCCGCGTGCGTGGCCGGCGCGTGTGGAGGAGAGGGCGCGTGTTGGGTTTGGGATAGGCGCTCGCCTCGATCAGCAACAAACGCCGCAGCATCGCCTCGGCTGAGCGCAGCCAGGAGGCCATGTGCGCGTGCGCTTTGCCTGTCAGCGTGTGTTTGGCGGCGACCGTTTCCGGCGCGCCGAACAACATGTGCAGCACCCCCAAAAACGCCTGCGCCGCGCGCCAGAGGGCGAGCGGGGCGTGGCGGATGGGGTCGGATGGGGCGGCGGCGTTCATGGGGTGAGCGCCATGATACGGCCGGTGCGGGGGGTGTAGGATAGATTTTGTGTGCAGCGGACCTGCCAACGCGAATAGCCGCACTTCCGTCCTAAGGAAGTGCGCATTGCAAACAAACCATCCGGCTTAGTTCTGCGCCGATGGTGTATTGTGGGCCCCAGCCAAGGGGCCTCCGAGCGCCTTTCGGCCAATTGTCAAAGGTCCCTCAACTGGGACGCAAGCGGCTCACGCCGTGTTGGTGTTTAGCCCTGAACCCGTAAAAAGGCCCTTAAGTGCCCAGCTTCTTTGCGAGTGTCAGAATGGGGCGGCCCGATGGTCCGATTTGCGGCGCATTGTCGGTCATGGGTGGTTTGGCGCCGGTCTCCCGTTCGATCCGCTTGGCAAGTTCGTGGACCGGAGAAGAACCGTGGGTCTTGGCTGGGTGCTGCGGGACACTTACAGCATCGCCGATGAAGATTTGCGGAAACGCAGCACGAACGTAGGAAGCGACTTGTACGAGATCTTCTGGGCAAACCCGCGGAAATACGTGATGCCCCGTCCGATTTTTAAAGGGACGGATGCGGTTGAGGTTGATTGTCTGAACGTGGTCGCAGACTGCCCAGACGTCGCCCGCGCGAGGGTTAGGGTTCGGGTTTTTTTGTAGCTTGTAGCTATGTTTGCGCCCGTGTTGCGGTGACGTCGTAACAGGCACCACCGAACAGGTTTCGTAGACCGATCCGGCACCCCGTACGATGATGGCTGGGTGCTCGCCGACAAACTCAGGGGGCGATGCGTCGCGCGCGAAGTCTACCCAAAAATACTGCCCGTAGCGGGGAGCGGATTTGATGAGACGATTCTGACGGCCACGCTTAACCCAGCCGCCTGCTCTTAGCAGTTCTTCCTCGGCCGGGAAGTCGAAGGCTGGATGGTGTTTCATCGAAGAGCGGAAGGATCGCACAACGATCCTTTCCAGCACGTAAATCATCAACGTGTGATTTACTTAACATAACGACTTGTGCACGAGCACCGCCCGCGAAAACGGCCGCTAAGCTTTCACTTTCTCCGATGTAGCCTTCATTGCTTCCATCAGACGAAGCAGGCGCCGCTTGCGCCGCGTGCGCAGCAATTCGAGCTGCTGTTTGTTGAACTTTGATTTCCGCGGTGCCAGCGACTCTGCCTTTTCGACAACGAGTCTGTGCAGGTCATTGAAGTCATTTTTGTCCGGGCTTCCAGAAAAAATTCTGCGCGTGCGCTCGCTAATTGCGGTGTCGAGCCTGCTGGCTCTAGACTCCGGTAGCTTGGCTTTGTCGCCCATGGGAAACTGTTCTTGAACGGACATGCTTAATTATTCGTTGACCTGGTCGGTATCGTCGGACTGAGTCCCCCGTTCCGCTTCCGCTCTCGCAAGGACTAAGGCCAAGGAATTGGAGAGCGCTCGAAGCGGTTCAATGGGGTCTATCTCCGTTTCCTCATCGTCGCTAGGCCCTTGGGCGTCGAAAATCCCTTCTTTGGCACAGGACGCCGAGAGCACTCCAAGCACCGTGCCCTGGTAGGAAATGGGTATTCCCACGATGCATCGGTTCTCATCGAAATCGTATTCCTTCATCAGATCCTCTGGGACGCGCAATTTCTCGAGGTCCTTTCGTTCGCGAATCTCCCACACGCCCTCCTTACTGCTCTCGAAAACAATGCCTGACACGCCGCGTCCAACTTCCCACTCGCGGTGTATCCGTTCTTCATCGCGCCGGTTTGGCCGTCTTGTGACAAAGCTTGTAAGCTTGGTGCCATCCTCATTCGGTATATAGACAGAGAATGAGTAATAATCGTCAGATATTCCAAATAAAGTTGTCTTGAATGACACAAAACTGTCGAGCATCGCCCCGACAACGTACTTGTAATCGACGTCATCGTCCTGAAAAACGACTTCTAGAGCGTCTAGCATGATCGATCTGACAATCGTGTATAGTATCGTAAGTCTTTTGATCTCTGCGACGACTCGCTGGTTTTCATCGGTAACGGACTCGGCGAACGCATCCGACTCTTCCAGCTCTTGGGCGAGCGCCAAAAGGTGGGTGCTGGTGTCAGCGGTCAGTTGATTGAGTTTTGCTGCGCAGTCTTCAACGGCCTTCGCTGCTCGGTCTCGTTCCGCAAGGGCGTTATCCTGCGCTAGTTCGGCGGCCGCCATGGCCTCGCCCAGGATTTCAGTGTTGCCCTTATCAGCGAACGCGATGAACGCTTGGCCCACGAAAACCATCGCTAATCCAACGATTTGCCCGACTATTCCGATGCTGCGCCAAAAGACGCGGTCTTCTTCTTTTCCGAGGGCCAGAACTCGATCATCGATTGGTTCGGCCGGGATATCGACCGGCGCGCCGGTGTTGGCGACGACCAAACCAGCCACCGCTGCGAGTAGCGCTCCGAAACATCCGAAGCCGATCTGAAGAAAGAGCCGGAGCCACCCGTAACGCTTAAGGACCTCGCGACCTCTATCGCGAAGCTTCTTTACGTGGTCGGCCATTGTTTTTCGCGCCAATGGCGTATCGGACGCGGGCGTCTCGCTCATGAACGAGGAACAAACTTAAATTCTAAGCAACCCGCAACCTCAAACTAGTGGTACTGGGCCGCTCCCCTAATCCTCGTCGATCACGTCGACCAGAATATCCCGTTTCCCCGCCGCATTCGCTTCCGAGATGATGCCGGCTTTTTCCATCTTTTCGATGAGGGTGGCGGCGCGGTTGTAGCCGATGCTTAGGCGGCGTTGCAGGTAGGAGGTGCTGG
>CALBST010000237.1 GCA_937967425.1 uncultured Caulobacteraceae bacterium | reverse complement strand
CGCTACCATGTGCTGGGCGGCGTGCTCTCGGCGCTCGATGGCGTGCGGCCCGACGACCTGCGCATTGCGAAGCTCATGGAGCGCGCAAGCGCGCCGGGCGTGCGCGAGGTGATCTTGGCGCTTTCGGCAACGGTCGACGGGCAGACCACATCGCACTATTTGGCGGAGCGGCTGGCGCCCCTTAGCGTCACGGTAAGCCGACTTTCACATGGCGTGCCCGTCGGCGGCGAACTCGACCTCCTGGACGACGGCACCCTGTTTGCTGCACTGCAAAGCCGCCGCCCCTCCTGAGCCAGTATCATCCGTGTGACGTTGACGCCCTTTGCGGGCGCTCGCAGGTTGGCGGCGCAACGGAGGTTGGGACATGGGATTCTTGGATCGTTTTTCGCCGCAGCTTTTGAGCGCGCTGCGCATCGTCAGCGCTTTGCTCTTCATTGCGCACGGCACCACGAAACTGTTTGGATTCCCGGCGACGGAGATGTTCGCGCAGCCGCCAGAGCCGATGACGCTGATGTGGGTCGGCGGCATTCTCGAAGCAGGCGGCGGCGCGCTTTTGTTGCTTGGCTTGTTCACGCGGCCGGTTGCGTTTGTGCTCTCGGGCATGATGGCGGTGGCGTATTGGATGTTCCACGCGCCGGCATCGGTCTATCCGGTCCAAAACGGCGGCGACGCGGCGATCCTGTTCTGCTTCGTCTTCCTCTATATCTCGGCCGCCGGCCCAGGCCCGTGGGCGCTCGACAGCGTCATCGGCAAGAAGAAATAAAGCCGCTACTCGCGGTGACGCTCGAGGCATTGCGTTCGCGCGCGCGTGATCCGCGGCTCCATCAAGCCGGTTTCACGAAAGCGCGCGAGCGCGGCTTCGTATTCCTCGTAGGTCACGGTGCGGGTGATCTTATCCCAGGTGCAGGTGCACACCGCGCTCTCCGGCGGGCATGACATCGAGAAGCGCTCGAAGGCACTCTGCGGATAGGCATGCGGCGCGCTTTCGCCGCTGCACGCCGCCAACACGATGACCCCAAATAGGGCCGCGATAGCGCTACGCATCGCCATTCTCCCCGCCCGGCAAAACTTGCCGCGCGTTACGAGGAGTATGCGCCAACACGGTTAAGATTGAACAGAAGGAACGTCGTTAAACTGCGGCGTTCACGGCTCCGGGACGATGTCTTCAGCGGCCGGATCAGGTTGCGGCGCCAGATCCACGGCGCAGGCTTCAACGTAACCGTTGATTTGCGCGGTCAGCGGATGAGACTCGCGCTGCGGCCCCGGCATGCGCTCGAGCGCCTGGAAATCGTTTGCTGCGATATTGGCTTCGATCCGATCCCATGTGCAGCCGCAGAGTTCGTTTGAAGAGCCCTGCGCTTCACACGCCATCATGAAGTTGCGCTCGACGTCGGCGGCATAGGGGACCGGCTGCGGGTTGCAGGCCGTGAGCGCGAGCAGACCCAGGAAAGCAAGAGCACGCATCAGACCTCACAACGTCGCAACAGCATCAAGTCCAGGCCTTGATAACGTCAGTTGACGCCCTCTTCCAGCAATCTTCGCCCGATGACCATGGCCTGAATTTCGCCGGCGCCCTCGAAAATATTCAGGATGCGCGCATCGGCCAGCACGCGGCTGATCGGATACTCGACCGCAAAGCCGTTGCCGCCGTGGATTTGCAGCGCGTTGTCTGCGGCAGCCCAGGCGACGCGCGCGGCCAAGAGCTTCGCCATGCCGGCTTCGAGATCGCAGCGTTTGCCACTGTCTTTGCGGCGTGCGGCGAAATAGGTGATCTGGCGCGCGGCCATCAATTCGGCGGCGATCATGACGAGCTTGTTCGACACGCGCGGGAAATGGAAAATCTCCTGGCCGAACTGCTTGCGCTCGATCGCGTATTTAAGGCCGAGCTCCAGCGCGCTCTGCGCGACGCCAACGGCGCGCGCCGCGGTTTGGATGCGCGCGCTCTCGAATGTGGCCATCAGCTGCTTGAAGCCCTGGCCTTCGACGCCGCCAAGCAGATTGGCCGCCGGCACTTTGAAGCCATCGAAGCCGATCTCGTATTCCTTCATGCCGCGATAGCCGATGACTTCGATCTCGCCGCCGCTCATGCCGGGGGTTGGGAACGGATTGGAATCGTCGCCACGCTGCTTCGGCGCGAGCAACATGGAGAGGCCGTTGAAGCCGCTGGTGTTCGGATCGGTGCGCACCAGCAGCGTCATGACGTCGGCGCGCGCGGCGTGTGTGATCCAGGTCTTGTTGCCGGTGACGATGTAGTGATCGCCTTCCTTCGCGGCGCGGGTGCGCAGTGAACCAAGATCGCTGCCGGTGTTGGGTTCGGTGAACACAGCCGTCGGCAGGATTTCAGCGCTGGCGATCTTTGGCAGCCACTCAGCCTTTTGCGCGTCCGTGCCGCCGATCATGATCAGCTCAGCGGCGATTTCGCTGCGCGTGCCGAGCGAGCCCGTACCGATCCAGGCGCGCGAAAGCTCTTCGGAGACGACGCACATTGAGGTCTTGCCGAGGCCGGAGCCGCCATATTCTTCCGGGATCGTGAGGCCGAATACGCCGAGCGCGCCCATCTCCTCGACAATCCCGATCGGGATCAGTTCGTCGTTACAATGCCACTCGTGCGCGTGCGGCATGATCTTATCGTCGGCGAAGCGGCGAAACTGATCGCGGATCATCTCGAAGTCGGCGTCGAGATTTGTGTTCTCGAACGTGGCTCGGCCTGGGCTTTCGTGGAGCAGCGTGGCGAGACGCGTCTTGTCGGCTTGCGTGACTCGCAACGTCACCGGCGGCGGCTCGATGCCGAAATCGGCTGGGCGGATGGTTTCGACCTGCGTCATCGGCACGCCGCCGGCGAGTTGCGCGGCGTACTCAGAGGCCAGCAGCTTCGACAAGAGCTGTTCGGTTTCACCGAACTTGCCCGCCTCGCTCAAAGCGCGGGCCCAATCGCGGACCTCCCGCAAAGTTTCGGCATACGTCGCGACCCATGCGAGCCCGTGGACGACGTGCTGTTCCCTGTCGAGCGCGACGCGGTCGAGCTTTCCGCCTTTACTCACAAACGGCCGCACGGCTGCCTTTGCTGCGTCGGCATAGGCGCTAGCAGCGGCAGCGACGGTTTCCAGTTGCGTTATAAGCTCCGCGCTCATGCAATCCCTCGCGAGTCAGCTCACTTAAACCGACTTTCTCGCACTTGCGAAAGAGGCGCCGTAACGCGACGGTGCAGGCGGCCGCACCTTAGGAGCGAAACGAATGGAGCACGGGAGCGGCGGAAGCGAAGTCCTGACCCAGGCGCTGGTTTTCCTGGGCGCCACCTGCGTGCTCATTCCGGCGCTGAAGAAGGCGCGGATCAGCGCGGTGATGGGGTTCCTGATCATCGGCGTGGCCATGGGGCCGCACGTTCTGGGGCGGCTGGCGCAGGATTGGCCTTGGCTCAGCGCGTTCGAATTCGAGCAAAGCGAACCGACGCTTCTGTTGGCCGAACTGGGCGTGGTGTTTCTGCTCTTCGTCATCGGGCTTGAGGTTTCGTTCGAGCGTCTATGGGCGCTGCGGCGCTATGTGTTCGGACTCGGGCTTCTACAGGTTGCGATCTGTGCGGCGGCGATCGCAGGCGCCGCTATGGCTTTCGGTAATTCCTTCACCGTCGCCGTCGTGGTGGGCCTCGCCTTCGCGCTCTCATCGACAGCTTTGGTGCTTCAGCTTCTGCGCGAGCGCAGCCAGATCGCCACTCCGGTAGGCCGGACAAGCTTTTCAATCTTGCTGATGCAAGATCTTATGGTGGTGCCGATCCTGTTCGTCGTTGCCGCGCTCGGCTCCAACGCAACCGCATTCGGACCGGAGAATGTGGGCCTAGCGTTGCTGACCGCTCTCCTCTCACTTGGCGCGATCATTTTGATCGGACGGTTGTTGCTGCGGCCTCTGTTTCGCTGGGTCGCGGCTGCCGACAGCCGCGAGATCTTTATCGCCGCAGCATTTCTCGCCGCCATCGGCATGGCGGGCGCGGCTGAAATGGCGGGCCTCTCGGCGGCGCTGGGGGCCTTTCTCGCGGGACTGTTGCTGGCCGAAACTGAATTCCGACATCAGATCGAAACCGACCTCGAACCGTTCAAAGATCTGCTGCTCGGACTCTTCTTCGTCACCGTCGGCATGCAAATAGACATCTCGCTGCTGCTCAGCGAGCCGTTCCGCATTCTGATCGGCGTAGCCGGGCTTTTCCTGGTCAAGGGCCTCATTATTGCGGCGCTGGCGCGGGTATTCGGCTCACCCTGGCCACGAGCGTTGCAGATCGGCCTGCTGCTTGGGCAAGCGGGCGAGTTCGGCTTCGTCATCATCGCGGCCGCGCGCGCGGGCGGCGCCATTCCGGCGGACACCGCCGCCTACATGCTCATCGTGACAGCGCTCTCTATCTTCCTGACGCCACTGGTCGCAGGCCTAGGCGCGCGCGTGGCACGGCGCATCACGAAGGACGACGCTACAGCGCCACCAGACGATGTGACAAAGGAAAGCGGCCACATCGTCATCGCCGGTTTCGGCCGCGTCGGCCAGACCTTGGCGGACATTCTGAGCACCCAGGAAATTCCGCATGTCGGCATCGAGGGCGATGCTGCCGCCGTGGCCAAGCTACGCGATGCAGGCCGGCCAGTGCACTATGGCGACGCGTCGAGCGTAAAGGTGCTGGAAAGCGTCGGCGCGCCGCATGCAGCGGCCATCGTGGTGACAATCAACGATGCCAACGCGGTGGAGCGCATCGTCGCTGAAGCACGCCGCGCCTGGCCGCATATCCCGATTTATGCCCGCGCGCGCGATGGCGAGCATGCGCGCCGTTTGCACGCGGCAGGCGCTGCTCTCGCGAGCCCGGATTCGATCGAGGCGGCATTGCAGCTGGGCGAAGCGCTTCTCAACGGCGTCGGCGTGCCCGACGAGGTGGCGCGACGCATCATTGGTGAGCGGCGCGAAGCTGAAGTGGCGAAGGCGCTTTATAGCGCGAGCTAGACCACCGTCCCGAACAGCGCCCCGGCGGCGGCGGTGATCGCCATCGCCACCGCACCCCAGAACACAACGCGTGCAACAGGCCGAACCGGCGGCGCGCCAGCCATGCGCGCGCTCCAAGCGCCGAGCGCAGCCAGAAAAAGGAGGGACGCTGCTGGGCCCGCCCAGTTCAAAGCACTCATCGGCGTCAACGCGGCAGTAATGAGCGGCAGCGCAGCGCCCGCCGCGAACGAAGCAGCGGAGGCGGCGGCCGCTTGCACCGGCCTGGCGCGCATCGATTGCACTATGCCAAGTTCGTCGCGCGCGTGGGCGCTCAGCGCATCCTTCGCCGTCATCTGGATCGCCACCTCGCGCGCCAGTGACGCCTCGACACCGCGGCCGATATAGATGTTGGTGAGTTCTTCGAGTTCGAGTTCCGGCGTTTCCGCCAGTTCGCGCCGCTCCTTGGCGAGATCAGCGCGCTCCGTGTCAGATTGCGAACTGACAGAAACATATTCGCCCGCCGCCATCGACATCGCACCGGCGATCAACCCCGCCACGCCCGCGAGCATCACCTCGCTTTTCCCGGCCGACGCCGCCGCGACGCCAGCGATGAGGCTGGCGGTCGAAACGATGCCGTCATTGGCGCCGAGCACCGCTGCGCGAAGCCACCCGATGCGATCGGCCAAATGATACTCACGATGTAGGCGCGCCATGATCCAATCCGTTGGTGATGACCTCAGTTCGCTATACGCGCGCCGCTTTGCCGCCACCACCTCAGCTGATAAGGCTGAGGCCAGGAGAGAATGAGTATGCTTCGCACTACGCTCGCCGCCGTTTGCATGGCCGCGCTGTTCGCATGTTCGCCGGCGCCAACGGAGACGCCGCCTGCTACGACCGATAGCGCGAGCGGCCCGATGGTGCTCGTGACTGCGCCGGCTTCAGGCGCGCGCGTCAGCAGTCCGCTTGTGGTCGAAGGGACGGCGCCGGGCGATTGGTATTTCGAAGCGCAGTTCGTTGGTCAGCTACGCGGCGCTGACGGCGCGTTGCTGGCGGAAGCGCCGGCGCGTGCGCAAGAGGATTGGATGACCGAAGCACCCGTGCCCTATCGGGCCGAGTTCACGTTCAGCGTCACGCAGGAGACGCCGGCGACGATCGTGCTGCAAGAAGACATGCCGGCCGACAACGCCAACCCGCGCGAAGTGAGCATTCCGGTGGTGCTGGTTCCGGCTGGCTGATCAGCTCATCCAACGCAACGTCGTCGGCTCGATCGGGTTGACGAAGTCGCGCTTCTCTTCCCGGCTCTTGGTCCACTCGCGCTTCAGCTTCAGATACCACTTCGCCTGCACGTCGATGTCGTCGATCCAGAGCATGGATGGGTTGTATTGCAGGCCAGTGTTCTGCAGATCGACCATGCGGCCATCCTGATCGAGGAACTCGCGGCCCGCCGGGATGAGGATCGGTTTCATCGCGTCAAGCAGCGGCGCGTTCTTCCAGTAGGTCACTTGTGTGATGCGGGTGGAGTTTTCGTTTTCGGGCGTCAGGCATGTCAGCGTGAAGAGGCGCGACTTCTGGTTCTCCACCACCTCCCAGCGGAAGCCGGGGAGCATGAAGGATATCTCGGTCGTCACGTTGCCGCCGAAGAGCATGCGATAGGCCAGCGAATTGCCGCTCGGCGCGTGGCGCTCGATGGCCCAACCGCGTTCGCGCGGCACGAAGCGCTTTTCCTTCAGCTTACTGCCGGAGCTCGGCGGGCGCCACCACCACTGGTTATGCACATAGGGCACATGCGCCGGGTCCATGAGGCCAACGACGGCGTTGTCCATGTTCGCTGCGAAGATGCGGTGAATGACGAATTTCGGTTCACGGAAATCGCCGAGATCGAAGTGCGGCGGCGGAGGCGGCTCGCCATCGAAACGCGGATCGGCGGAGACGAAGGCGAAGATGATGCCGTTGGCTTCGTAAGTCGGGAAGCGGCGCACGCGGATGCGGTTGGTTTCGTAGGGCTGATCGGCAAGCAATGTTGGGATCAGCTTGCAGACGCCATCCTGCGTCCCATAACGCCAGCCGTGATACGGGCACTCGACCGTCTGCACGCCTTCGTTGGAGACGATCCGGCCGGCAGAAAGCGGCACCGCGCGGTGCGGGCAAATATCGCGCATGGCGAAGACTTTGCCCTCTTCATCGCGCCCGAGCAGCACCGGCTCGCCCAGGATTTCGCGGCGGAACATCTGCCCGCGCTTCAACTCGCGTGATGTCGCGGCGAAGTACCAAAGGTCCCGGAGAAGCTCGCTCATTGCTGAGCGAGATAGAGGATCGCGGGGATGCCGACAAAGCCAATCGCCGCGGATGCGACAATCCCGCATGCGAAAAGCGCAGCCAGCAGCGCCCGGCGGCGGCGCATCTCAGGCGGCCTCGCCTTGTTCATTGCCCCGCCTGCAAAGAAAATCAGCCCAAGCGTGCCCACGACAATGCCAGCGACGGCCAGCATGTAGAGGACGGTCTGTACGAGGAAAACCATGGCGCGTTGAGTCTGGACCGCCGGCGCCCTCGCCGGCATGGCGCCGTGCTATCGACAGGCGCCGGTGCATGTTTAGTCTGATGTAATGCCGGCGAGGGCGCCGGCGGTCCAGACTTGTATCCGTTATTGCGCGACGATGGTGACGCGGAAGGTGGCGTTGGCCGGTTCGTTGGTTTCCCAGGGGCGGCGCTGCTCCATGACGATCTCGCCCGTGCCCGGAGCGGTGGCCGAGAACATCGTCACTTCCCAATGATGACCGCCGGTGAAGCCGGGCTGGCTCTGCTCCCGCGTCGTGTTGCCGGTCGCTTCGCCGGCGCGGGTGATGAAGTCTGGCGCCTGTGCGGGCTCCCACACATAGCCGGCTGTCGGCACGCCGACGAGTTCGATGGCGAAGCGCTCGCCAACAGCGACATTGACCACCTGGCCATTCTGTTCAGCCGTGATGCGTGTTGTGACCTCGCGCGGTGTCGGCGCCGGCACGGAATTGTCCCGGTTGGGGGCCTGCCCTGGCGCGCACGCTGCGAGCGCAAACGCGGCGGCGGTTAAAGCTGACCGGATCATTGCATCGCTCCTGCTTCCATGAGGCCGGCATAAAACCGGATCATACGGTCGAAGTTCACGATTGAGATACGCTCGTTGAGACCGTGCGGCCGTTCGAGATCTTCGGCGCTCAGCATGATCGGCTGAAAACGATACACGTTCTCGGCCACGTCCGCATAGTGGCGCGAATCCGTGCCCGCGAGCACGAGGCCAGGCGCAACCGGCGCGTCGGGTAGGATGGCGTGCGAGAGGCCGGCGATCAGCGCGTAGCTGCTCGAGGTCGTGCTCGAAATACCCGATGCCTCGCGCGGGGTTTCGGCCCAATCGACGGTGACGCCTTCGAGATCGGCGACCTGCTGGCGCGCGCGGCGGAGCAAGTCGGCGGCGTTATCGCGTGGATGGATGCGGAAATTGATCATTGCCGTGGCCTCGCCCGGCAGCACGTTAGGGCGAACACCGCCTCCAAGCATGGTCGGCGCGATTGTGGTGCCCAGCAGCGCCTGCGCGGCCGGATCGCCGGCCATGCGCTGCCGCAATAGCGGCGCAAACAGCCACTCGTTCGAAACCGCCATGCGATTGGTGAGGCTGAGCTCCGGCGCCAGTGCGCGCATCATCGCGAGCGCCGGCCCGCCTTCGAGGCTACGGTCGATCGGCATGTCGTGGACGCGAACGACCGCTTCCGACACCAGCGATACGGCGGTTTCCGGCGGCGGCATGGACGAGTGACCGGGCTGACCGACGGCACGTATGCGCATCGTGCCGGAGCCGCGCTCGGAAATGCCGATCATCGCGGCGGGGCCGCCGGTGAGCGGGTGGCGTTCAAGCGCAGCCATGCCTTCGTCGAGCACGAACCAGGCGCGAACGCCGCGCTCTTTCAGTTTCGCCGCCATCAGAACGGCGCCGCCTTCGCCTCCGATTTCTTCGTCGTGGCCAAAAGCGAAGATGATGGTGCGCACCGGGCGGCGGCCTTGCGCGGCGAGCAACTCCGCCGCTTCCAAGAGCGCAACGAGCGAGCCTTTGTCGTCGATCGCGCCGCGCCCCCAGACGTGATCATCGCGGATCACGCCGCCGAAGGGATCGACTTGCCAGTTCGCGCGCGTGTCATCCGGCACGGGCACAACGTCCTGGTGCGCCAACAGCACGATTGGCGGCTGGCCCGGATCGCTGCCCTCCCAGGTGTAGAGCAACGACAGCTCGCCGACGATCTCGCGGCGGGCGGCGGCATGGAACGCGGGATAGCGCTGTTGCAGCCAAGCGTGAAATTGTTCGAACTGCGCGCGGTCGTCGCCATCCTCCACGAGGGAGACGGTGCGGAAGCGGATTGCTTCGGCGAGGCGGATGGCGGCGGCGCTAGCATCGATGACGAAACTGGACGCCTCCGGGAGCGTGACTTCGGCCGGGGGCGGCGGGGCCGTGAACGACATCGTGCGATAGCCGACGAAGCCCGCGATCGCCACGAGCGCCAACGCCAACATGCCGAGGATAAGACGCACCATTCCATGTCCCCCGCGGCGCTCTCCCGGCGCCGTCCGGCGAATTGGAGCGCTGGGGAGGCCCAAGGTCAATTCCGCACAGCTGTCAGCGCGCCTGGCGACCTAAACCGAGGCTTCCCCGCGACAGTTTCCCCGCGTCAAACGCCCCGGAATGGGTCACCGCGCCAGGCCATCGCTAGGCGACCGCCGCTTCCGTGTGTCCGAACCCCTGCGCGTAATCGAGGATGGACACCACTTCCGGATCAACGCGATAGAGCGCCATCTCGACGTCATCGGCCTTTAGGAATTGTCCGATCTGAGGAAACTTGCTGACCATCAGTTCGAAGACGCGCGCAAGTTCCGTCGCATCAGTGACGCGGACCGCGTGCCCACTCAGCGACAGGCCACGAATACCACCCCAATCAGTGTAGGGCGCCGTGACCGTGATCGAGACGCGGGGATCGCGGGCGATGTTCTGCGCTTTTTGCGATTTCGCCCAAGTGCCGAAATAGATCCGCGTGCCATCGGCGACATAACTGACAGTCGTGACTTGCGGCCAACCATCGGGCCGAACTGTCGCTATCGCCAGGTCGTTGGCGACGCCCAAAACGGAAGCAATCTGCTGGCGTTGCGCGTTGGTGAACATGGGACGCACTCCTCTGCAAAAGGATACGTCCTCGGGCGCCGAGGGCCTTGAGCTAACGCAAACGCGTTAGCTCCGCGCTCCGCTCAGCTCCAGCACGTCTTCGAACGTCCTTAGGCCGCTGCGCTGCGCGTTCACGAGCACGGCCATGTTGCCGGGCGCGTGCTTGTTATCGAGCATCTTCTCGTGCGCGTCGGGGATTTTGTCCCACGGCAGCACTTCCGACATCGCCGGATCGATGCGGCGATCGATAACGAGCTGGTTGGCTTGGCTCGCGTGGTAGAGGTGCGCGAAGTGTGAGCCCTGCACGCGCTTTTGGTGCATCCAGAGATAGCGCGCATCCATTGTGAGATTGTAGCCGGTGGTGCCGGCGCAAATGACGACCATGCCGCCGCGCTTCACGATGCGAACGGAAACCGGGAACGTCGCTTCGCCCGGGTGTTCGAACACAATGTCGGGGTCCTTGCCGCCGGTGATAGCGCGCACGGCTTTGCCAAACTTACCGACCTCTTTCATGTATTCGGCGAAGCCTTCGCCGTTCACTTTCGGCAGCTGCCCCCAACAATTGAAATCGTTGCGATTGAGGACCGCCTTCGCGCCCATCGAGAGCACGTAATCCTTCTTGTCTTCACTGGAGACGACACCGATGGCGTGCGCGCCGCTCACCGCGCAAAGCTGCACCGCGAAGACGCCGAGGCCGCCTGACGCGCCCCACACCAGAACGTTCTGGCCAGGCCGCAACACGTTCGGACGCCAGCCGAACAGCATGCGATAGGCGGTGGCGAGCGTCAGCGTGTAGCAAGCCGCTTCTTCCCAGGTGAGGTGCTGCGGGCGGTGCATCAGTTGCCGCGCCTGCACTTTGCAGAATTGCGCGAACGAACCGTCGCTGGTTTCGTAGCCCCAGATCTTTTGCGTCGGCGAGAACATCGGGTCGCCGCCGTTGCACTCTTCGTCATCGCCATCGTCCTGGTTGCAATGGATGACGACTTCGTCGCCCGGCTTCCAGCGCTTCACTTTGGAGCCGACGGCCCAAACGATGCCGGACGCGTCAGAGCCCGCGACGTGATAGGGCTGTTTGTGGCCATCGAGCGGGCTGATCGGCTGACCGAGCGCGGCCCAAACGCCGTTATAATTCACGCCCGCCGCCATCACGAGCACGAGCACCTCGTCCTCGCCGATCGTTGGCACCGGCACCTGTTCCAGTTGCATGGCGGTCGCCGGGCGGCCGTGTCGCTCCTTACGGATGGCCCACGCCCACATCCTCTTCGGAACGTGGAATTGCGGCGGGATCTCCCCGATGTCGTAAATGTCCTTCACCGCTTTGAGATTGGGTTGCGACATGGCCTAGCCCCGTGATTTTGCTGCGGCGCACAATGGGCCGTTTCTTGCGGCAGCGTCAATGGGGACGGACGTGAAGGTCGCTGTCACCTCCATTGTTCGCCGGAACCGCGCGAAATTCGCCTCAGCCGCGTTCCGTTAGCGCACCATCGGACGCGGCATCTTGCGGTGCAGCATGGGTTAGGGCTTGCTGCTCCGCATGAATCCGCCCTTCCAGCATGCCCCCGATCCACCCTGGATCTTCCGGACCTACGCCGGCCACTCGACCCCGGCTGAGTCCAACAAGCTCTATCGGGCGAACTTGGCGAAGGGGCAGACTGGCCTTTCCGTAGCCTTCGATCTGCCAACGCAGACGGGCTACGACAGCGACCACGTTCTGGCGCGCGGCGAGGTCGGCAAGGTCGGCGTGCCGGTGGGCCATCTCGGAGATATGCGCGCGCTGTTCGAGGGTATTCCGCTCGAACAGATGAATACGTCGATGACGATCAACGCGCCGGCGGCATGGTTGCTCGCGCTCTATGTGGCGCTAGCGGAAGAGCAAGGCGCCGACCCGAGGAAGCTCACCGGCACGACGCAAAACGACATTCTGAAAGAGTATCTTTCGCGCGGCACCTACATCTTCCCGCCCGCGCCGAGCCTGAAGCTGACAGCCGACACAATCGCCTGGAGCCTTGCGACGATTCCGAAATGGAATCCGATGAACGTGTGCTCCTACCACCTACAGGAAGCTGGCGCGACGCCGGAACAGGAATTGGCGTTCGCGCTAGCCGCCGCAATTGCGGTGCTGGATGAGGTGAAGGCGCGCGGCGAAGTCGCGGCGGAGCGCTTTGCCGACGTGTTCAGCCGCATCTCGTTCTTCGTCAACGCCGGCATGCGGTTCATTACTGAGTTGTCGAAGATGCGCGCGTTCGTGCAGCTTTGGGATGAGATCGGCCGCGAGCGTTACGGCGTCGATGACGAAAAGGCGCGGCGCTTCCGCTATGGCGTGCAAGTCAACTCGCTGGGGCTCACTGAGCAGCA
This sequence comes from uncultured Caulobacteraceae bacterium, assembly GCA_937967425.1. Next base: position 4,789 of record CALBST010000237.1, on the reverse strand, counting down.
GGCGGAGAACAACGTTTATCGCATCCTGATTGAAACATTAGCGGTGACGCTATCGAAGAATGCGCGCGCCCGCGCGGTGCAATTGCCCGCTTGGAACGAAGCGCTTGGCCTGCCACGGCCGTGGGATCAGCAATGGTCCCTGCGCATGCAGCAGGTCTTGGCCTACGAAACGGATTTGCTTGAGTTCGAAGATATCTTCGCCGGCTCGAAGGTCATCGAAGCAAAGGTGGCGCAGCTGGTCGAGGGCGCGCGCGCAGAGCTTGCGAAAATCGAGGCCAACGGCGGCGCCGTCGCCAATGTCGACTACATGAAGGCCGCGCTCGTCGAGTCCAATCGCCGCCGCGTCGAGCTGATCGAGGCCGGCGGGCAAAAGGTGATCGGCGTCAACGCCTTCACCGAAGGCGAGCCCTCACCGCTCGAAGCCGGCGAGAAAAGCATCCAAACCGTCGATTTCGCAGTGGAAGCGCAGCAGGTCGCACGACTCAAGGCTTGGCGGGCCGCCCGCAACGACGCCGCAGCGCAGGCAGCGATCGCAGCGCTCGAAGCGGATGCGCGCGCCGATAAAAACATCATGCCTGCGAGCCTCGCCGCCGCGAAAGCAGGCGTCACGACCGGCGAGTGGGCGGCGGCGTTGCGCCGGGTTTACGGAGAGTATCGCGGGCCGACCGGCGTGGCGCTGGTGATCGAAACCGGCGGCGAGGATATTGAGGCGGTGAAGCGCGATGTGGCGGCGCTGAGCGAAAAGCTCGGCCGCCAGCTCACCTTCCTTGTCGGCAAGCCGGGCCTGGACGGCCACTCCAATGGCGCCGAACAGATCGCGGCGCGCGCACGCGCTGTCGGCATGGATGCCATCTATGAGGGTATTCGTCTGACGCCGGCGGAGATTGTCGCGGCAGCAAAAGAGAAGAAGGCGCACGCCGTCGGGTTGTCGATTCTTTCGGGCTCGCACCTCGATCTGGTGCAGGAGGTGGTGCGGCTGATGCGCGCCGAAGGCCTGGAGAACGTGCCGCTCATCGTCGGCGGCATTATTCCGCCGGCGGATGCGCTCGCGCTCAAACAGATGGGCGTTGCAGGCGTCTACACGCCTAAAGACTTCAAGATCACAGGCATCATGAGCGACGTGGTGAAGCTGGTCGCGGCGCGTGCGTGAACCGAAAGCGCTAGCGCCGGCGCGGATCAAATGGGCGCTCGAACTCCTTCGCATTGAGAAGGACAACAGCATCCTGGAAATCGGTTGCGGCAGCGGCATCGCCGCGCAACGCATCTGCCCGCTGCTCGGACGCGGCGGCTATATGGGCATCGATCGCTCGCCGGCCGCGATCAAGGCGTCGCTGGCGCGCAACGCCGCTTACGCCAAGGCCGGCCGTGCAATCTTCATTGAAGGCGCGTTCAATGCTCAGGACCGAGAGCCCGCCTTGTTCGATCGAATCTTGGCGGTGAACGTGAATGCCTTCTGGGCTGGCGACGGCGCCGAGATTGCCGACGTTCGGCGCCTGATGCATGCCAAAAGTCTCTTTGTGCAAGTTTACGAGCCGCCCGAAGCAGATCAGCGCGCTAAGATCGCGCGCACGCTGAAGCGCCGGATGGCGGCGTATTTCGGTGACGTGACTAGTATCAAGCGCACTAGCAGCGGCGCTTCGCTGCTGGCTGTTATCGCGACAGGCGCGCCGCCTCAGCGGCTCGCGCGGAGCGACTGAACAAGACGCGTCATAGCGCTCGCGCCGACAAGTGGCGCAACGAACGGAATGATCGAACACGCGAGGCCGACGACGAACACTTCCGCGCCATGGCGCTTTCTGAGCGCAACCGCATCAGCGTAGCTCATGTGGCGGGCAGCGGTGATGGTTGCGTATTCACGGCCCATCAAGAAGCCGTTCAGCGTGTAGAAGGTCAGAGCGTTCACAACGGGGATGAAGTAGAGCGGGATCACGATCAAGTTGAGCGCCAGCGCCGGGAGCGCGATGCGCACGCCATTGAGCAGCCCCTCCTGAATCGGCACTGGCCGCGCTTTCGGCGCAGCGATTTTCTTTTCTACGCGTTCCGCCGCGAAATCGAATAGCACGCCGCCGACGACCATCGAGATCGCGGGCGAAAGCGCAATCGCCAGCACGACGACGACGAAGCTCGCCACCGCCGAGCCCGCCATCGAGACATACCCGAGCCAACCCGATGCATCAGGCACCAGCGGCACAACGAACCGCAGCCCTGCCCGCGCCGCGAAGAACGTTATCGTTGCGGCCACCACAAGATTAATGATCGCGAGCCAGGTCAGCCGCCCGAAGATGACGTCCTTTAGCCCGCCCAGAACTGCGGTCATTGCGCGCGTCACGAGAGTCTCCGCAGCTTCCTGCTTGACGCCAGATAATTGGCTTCACACGCTGGCGCCAGTGGGAGACGCGGATGAGCGATTGGCGGGAACGGTTGCGGGGCGAAGGCCTCGAATGGCTGAAGACGATCGCCGGCGCATTCGTGGCGTATCTCGCCTTCACCACAGTCGCCTTCGCGCAGTATCGCATTCCCTCCGAAAGCATGGTGCCGCACATTGAGGTCGGCGACCGGGTAACGGTGTCGAAGTTCGCCTACGGCTACAGCCGCTTCTCACTGCCGTTCGATGTCGGCTTTGCGCTGCCGCGTTCGGAGCGCCGCTTGTTCGAGCGCTTGCCGCGGCGCGGCGACGTTGTCGTGTTCATTCATCCGGTGACCCACGTCGTCATGATCAAGCGCGCCATCGGCTTACCGGGCGACGTGATTGAAATGCGCGATGGCGTTCTCTTGATCGATGGCCGCGCTGTCGAAACGACTGAGCCGCGCCTGCTGATGCGCGCCGTACACGATGGCGGCCGCGAATGGGCGCAGCGCTACGAAGAAACGCTGCCGGGCGGCGTCACGCACGCGGTGCACAACCTGACGGACGGTTCGCCGCTCGACAATTTCGGCCCGTACACCGTGCCTGAAGGGCATTTCTTCGCCATGGGCGACAATCGCGACAACTCGCTCGACAGCCGCTGGAGCGGCATGGGGCCGGTGCCGGTCGAAAACCTGATCGGCCGCGCCGAGATCATCTACGCGACGGCGCTTTCTTCATGCGGACGCGACCCTACGGTGTCATGCCCGATGGAGCGCTGGATGCGGCCGCTGCATCACTGAAGGCGCTTTTCGCGATTGCGCTGAACGACGTAAATTCCAGCCAGCACCAACGCGGCGCCAATCAGCGCAACCAGGCCAAGCGCCTCGCCGAACATGATCCATGAAAGGGCCGCAGCGACGAGCGGCTGCATCCAGAGCAGCACGGTGCTCGCGACAATCGGCAAGCGGCCAACGCCGAACGCAACGAGGCCTTGCCCGCCGACCTGCACGATGATCGCAAGGCCGATGAGGATGAGCCAACCGTTGAGGGTCTGCGGCAGCAGCGGCTCGTTGAAGATGAGCGCCAACACCAGGGCCACAAACAGCGCCCCGATCGTCGCCCAGAACATCACCGCGCCGACATTCACCTCTTTGCCGAGCATACGCAGGATCAGGAGGTAGCCGGCATAGCCAATAGCGGCGCAAAGCCCGAGCGCATCACCGAACCAGCCTGTTTGGGGGTCGCCGGTGGGGCCGGCGGCGGCTTGCGCGCGCGCGAGTGCGAGCAGCACCGCGCCGCCAAGCGAGATCGCCACCCCCGCCATGACAGGCGCGCTGAGCCGCTCCTTGAACAGGAACCAGCCGAACAAGGCGGCGAACACCGGCGTCAGGTTGGCCAGCAAAGTCGCGTTGGTGACGGTGGTTAGCCCCAGCGCCGCCGCCCACAGGGAGACCTCGATTCCGAACAGGACGCCGGCAAACAGAAGCCAGCCGGTCTGCCGGGCGCGGGGAATCGGCCGGGAGACCGCCGCCCACAGGGCCAGAATCGGCAGCGCCAGCAGGAATCGCCAGACGTTCGAGGCGTGCGGACCGAGTTCCGAGAGCCTCATGGCGATGGGCGAGAGCCCGAGCAGCGCGCCGCCTGTTAACGCGGCGAGCGCCGCCTTTCCCTGCCCCGAATGATCCGCCATCCGCCTGAAAAACGCCGGATTTTGTTAAGGTGCAAGGGCTGAATTTGCGGCATCCAAACACCGCCATTGCGTTAACGATCGAAGCAGCTTCGAGCTCTGTGTTCACAGATTCGACACGCTAAATTTCGCTGCTGAGCCCCTTCCCCATTGACCCTGCATTAACGGGTGGCATCACTATATATAGCGGTACGGTTCAGTTGGGCACGCAACCTCATGTGGTTTGGGCCAGAACCGAGTCGAGTTAACACAGACCTAAATTCGGGGGCAGGAAACATGCAGGCACGAGCGGAAAAAGCGGGGGTCCACCGCATGGGCGAAGTCCATCGCGGCAAGCCCAAGCCCCTGCGTCCGCTGAAGGTCGTCGAGAAGGTCGTTACGGATCCGAGCCGCGACGCGTTGCTGACGGATTTCGGCAAGACCACACTGAACGATCGCTACCTGCTTCCCGGCGAGTCCTATCAAGACATGTTCGCGCGCGTCGCGACCGCGTTCGCTGACGACATTGGGCATGCGCAACGGATCTACGATTACATCTCGAAGCTCTGGTTCATGCCGGCGACGCCTGTGCTGTCGAATGGCGGCGCCGAGCGCGGCCTGCCGATCTCCTGCTTCTTGAATGCGGTCGGTGACTCGCTCGACGGCATCATGGACACTTGGAACGAGAATGTCTGGCTCGCGTCCAACGGCGGCGGCATCGGCACCTATTGGGGCGGCGTTCGTTCTATCGGCGAAAAGGTCGGTCAGAACGGTCA
>CALBST010000236.1 GCA_937967425.1 uncultured Caulobacteraceae bacterium | reverse complement strand
ATGAAGCAGGATCGCAAAGGCACTACCCTGGCGCGTCTCACGCGCCCCGCCTCCCGATGGGGAGAACTGAAGCTTCGCCTTCGGCGATCTCGTCGCTGAAGCCGCGTTCGCGCGCGTGCTGGAGCGCGTCAGCGCGCCGTCAGGCGATGCGCGGCATGGTCCGCTAAAGCCCATTGGGGGCGGCGTGCGTCCGCAGGTTGAAATGAAAATACTGCGTCGTGACTGGGCAGAAAATCGGTATCATCGCGCGATGAGGGGGATGATTTCGCTCTGGGCGCTGAGCGCCGCGCTGGGCGCGCCGGCGTTCGCTCAGACCGCCGCGCCTGGCGCAATCGTCTATGAGGCGGATTTCTTCGCTGCTTTCACGCCGCGTACGGCGCTCGACATGGTCGAGCGCGTGCCAGGCTTTGTCATCGACGAGGGCGAAGAGCGTCGGGGTTTTTCCGGCGCGCAGGGCAATGTCCTCATCGACGGTGAACCGCCAACCTCGAAGGCCCAAGAGATCGACGACATTCTCGCGCGCATTCCCGCCGGCGATGTCGTGCGCATCGAACTGATCCGCGGCTCGGGCTCCAGCGCCGGCAGCGGGCAGACATTGCGCGTGAACGTCGTGCGCCGGCCCGGGCGCGGCGAGGGTGTTTGGGAAGCCGAACTCGCCCACACTCGCGATGGCCGCGTAACGCCATCGGGCGAACTCGCCTGGACCGGCCGCCGCGGCAATGTTGAGTACGGCGTCTCTGCGGCGCTGGCTCAAGAGCACCTGCCGGTTCGCGGCGTGCGATCGGATTTCGATGCAACTGGCGCGCTCGACGACGGCCGCACTGAACGCGTGCCATCGGACGAGCGTGAAGCGCGCCTCGCGGGTGACGCGACATTTCCATGGGCAGGCGGCACGTTGGCGCTCAACGGCCAATTCAGCCGGATGGAATATGACGAACTTGAACTCGCGCGCCTGACTGACGCCGCCGGCGCCTTCGATGGCTCAATCGATACAGACTTCACTGAGCAGGAAGACACCGGCGAGTTTGGTCTTTCCTTCCGCCGCAGCATCGGCGAATGGCGCGGCGAGCTCGCCGCGGTTGTAACCCGCCGCAGCTACGAGAGCGACGAGTCAACGATCGAGTTGGATGCGCTCGGCGCGTTCGATGAGGCTGCGCAGCAGACCCAGCGCATCGAAAGCGGCGAGACCATTTTGCGCGCTGTGGGCCGGCGAGATCTGTCCGAGGCTTGGCGCATCGAAATCGCGGCGGAAGCTGCGCTCAACACTTTGGAACAACGCCTCACTCTGACCGAGGATGACGGCTCTGGCCCGGTTCCTGTGATCCTCCCGTCCGCCAATGTGCGCGTCGAGGAGGAGCGCGCGGAAGCCTCGTTCATGCTCGCCGGCGCCCCGGCGCCGCGCTGGACGCTGGAGGCCGGCGTCGCCGTCGAAACCTCGGTGCTCAGCCAAACCGGCGACGTGAACCAGGAAACAGAACTCACCTATTGGAAGCCATCGCTTCAACTTGTCCGCGCCTTCGGTGAGCGCAACCAGGTGCGCGTGCGGCTCCATCGTGACGTGGGCCAACTCGATTTCGAGGATTTCGTCTCCGCCGCCGATATCACCAGCTCGATCGTCGATGGCGGCAATCCCGATCTAAGGCCTGAGACCTCCTGGCGGCTCGAACTTGGCGCCGATTGGCGCTTCGGCGAGGACGGTGCGCTGGCGCTCACGCTCTATCGCTGGTGGGTTGAGGATACGCTCGATGTCATTCCGGTTGGGCCACCGGGCGATCAGTTCGACGCGCCGGGCAACATTGGCGACGCCGACGTGTTCGGCGCGCGTGTTTCATTGGCGCTGCCGCTTCCGCTCGGCGCCGAAATCCGAGTCGAAGGCGTGGCGCAGCAATCGGAGGTATTGGATCCGCTGACCGGCGAAAGCCGCGACATCTCCGCGTTCGACGAAAGCGCCGTCGCCCTCCGCTTCCGGCAAGAATTTGAGTCGATAAGCAGCGCTTGGGGTATCGATTTCGAACGAGAACGCGAGACGCCGGAATTCAGGCTCGACCGCATCGAGTATGAACAGGATGCGGATGAACTCACGCTCTGGATTGAAACCACGGCGTTCGCTGATTTGAAGGTGCGTGCGTGGGCTTCAAACCTGAGCGACAGCGACGAAACCCGCCGCCGCCGTCTCTTCGATCCCGATCGCCTCGGCGTGTTCGACGGTTCAGACGTGCGCGCCCGCGGAGAGGGCCTAACCATCGGCCTCTCCGCGAGCGGCAACTTTTAGCGCCGTGTCTCCAGGTCAAGCGCCGCCGCGATCGCCGACCACGGCACCAGCTTGAAGTTCTGATACTCTTGCGGTGCGATGTTGCGGCCATCCTGCGCGATGAAGATGCCGCCGGCGTATGGCCCGCCGAGATTGGCGCTTAGCACCTCCAGGCCATCGGTTTCCGAGATGCCGTCGATCCCAAGGGCGGGGTCGGCCAGCACCGAGAACGATCCGACATACTCGTTGTTGCCCTCGCGCCGGAACACGGCGAAGGTGTTGTCGCCTTGGCTTGAGACCACGAGGTAGCCGCGCCCGTCGCCGAGATCATAAAGACCGATGCCTTCGAGGTCGTCGTGGAGCGCGTCATTGCTTTCCACAGTGGCGATGGAGGTCGGTGTCGTGCCGCCGTCCGGCTCGGCGTTGATGCGCCAGAGGCCAACATCCTCTTCGCCGACGTAAAGCACCCCGGTCTCATCATCCGCCACGCAGCCCTCGGTTTGTGATCCAAACGGAATCTCGCGCACTTGCGTGGCGCGCACGCGGCCGTTGCCGGCGTCGGTGATCCGGTACTGACGCATGTTGCCGCTATCGCCGTTGACGAAGACGTAGGTGTCGCCAGTGCGGCTGCGATACATGCAGAGGCCATACGGATCGACAAAGCCGGTCGCTTGAACGCCGTCAGCAACATCGATGAGCCGGCGCGTCGTCGGATCGACACGATAGATCGAAATGCCATCGGTCGTGCGGTTGCTTGCGGCAACCAGCGAAACCGTCTGCGCGCCCAGGCGGAAGCCATCGCGCACGTCGACATTGTTCATACGCCCGTCGGGGAGGAACTGCAGAACGTTGCCTTGCAGGTCGTAGACATAAAGCCCCGATTGCTTCTGCGTGCCGATAATGACGGAGCGCGCAGGGTTGTTGCGGTCGACCCAGATCGCCGGGTCGTCGGCGCTATCGCCATCGGTTTCGACCGGCGTTGTCTCGGTGAGCGGATGTACGATCGCCGCGTTTGACACCAGCGGCGTGCGCGGATCTTGCGGCGTGCCGGCGTTGAGCCGTAGCGCGCGTGCGATTTCGGCCCAAGACACCAGCTTGTAGTTGGTGCCGGTCTCGTTCTCGTCGTCCATGGCGACAAGCATGCCCTGCGGAAAACCTTCGCCGTAGCCGAAGCTTGAGGCATTGAGGCCGCCCGCCGCCTCGACGCCATTGACCGTGAAGCTGCCCACCAATTTGTGATCGTCATTGCGGTCGTACACGTGAAAACGGTTTGCCGAAGCGTCGGAGGCTACGAGGTAGCTGGCCGCGCCGGCGTTGTAGACGGCGACGCCACCGGCTTCTTCCGTGATGTCGCCGAGGCGCACGGCGTCGATCAGTTCCGGCACGACCTCGGCTTCCGGATCGGCGTCGAAGCGCCACACGCCCACGCCTTGTTCGGCAACATAGAGATCGCCTGTTGCATCATCCGCCGTGCAATAGCTGGCTTCGGAGGCGACGCGCAGATCGCGCACATGGCGCGCATCCATCGCGCCATCGGCGCTTCTGGAAATCATGTACTGCGCGACTTGGCCCGCGCCGCCGAGCGCGAATGCATAGAGCGTCTGATCGCGCGCGTCGCGATAGAGGCAAATGCTCTCGCCCGAAAAGCCGATTGGGATTTCACGCGTCGTGCGCTCTGTCGCGGTCGCCGCGTCAGCATCGAGCTCGAACAAGCGAATACGATTGGCGGCGCCATCAAGTGTGGCGACAATCCAGCCGGCTTGATCACCCCCAACGGGTCGGGCGTCGAGCCCGACAGTGGCGCCTGCAGCGATCTGCGCGCGGCGGGCGCCGTCCAGCCCATAAAGCTCGATGCCGGCGCTTTCGCTCGATCCGACAATGAGGCCGCCTTGGTTGTTTGGAATGACGATTGCCGTATTGGCGTCGGACTGCTCTGTCGCCGTTGTTTCAGCGACAGGCGCAACGGCGCGGACCTGGCCGCCTCCCGCGTTGCACGCCACCAATGCTGCACTCGCGAACAGCCATGCAATCCAAGCCTTACGCATACTTCCGTCCCCTCGCTTTGCCTCTGGATGGCGGTTTACCCGCACTTTGCAACGTTTTCGCGTGTCCTTGCTGCCACCCTCCAAACCGTTCTGCAAGGGAAATTCCAAAATGGTTGCAGGATGGAATATTCGTTCGTATCATCGATCCGTCATGACAACCTCGTAGTTGGCGGGCGTCTGCCCGTTGCGGAGCGAGGGGACCTCGAGGGGAGGATGGAATGAAATCGATGCGCAAGGCGGCGCTGCGGACGCTGCTGATGTCGTGCTGTATGGCTTTTCCAGGCGCCGCGCTGGCGCAGGATCCGGCCGACGAAGAAACGCTGGAAGACATCGTCATCACTGGCGAAATCCAGTATCGCAACCGTACTGACACGGTCGCGCCGGAGCTGGTGTACGACCAACAATTCTTCGAGCAGTTTGAACCGCTCTCTGTCGGCGACCAGCTCTCCCGTGTTCCCGGGGTCGCGTTCACCAGCGATATTGGCGAGCGCGATGCGCCGCAAATGCGCGGTCTGGGCGAAGGCTTCACTCAGGTGCTCGTCAACGGCCGCGCCATTCCAGGCGCCGGCAATGACCGCACCGTCTTCGTTGACCGCATTCCGGCCGAAATCATCGACCGTATCGAGATCGTGCGTTCGCCAAGCGCCGACATCGATAGCCAAGGCATCGGCGGCACCATCAACATCATCCTCAAGGACGGCATGAGCCTTCCGCCAGGTGTGATCGCCCGTATTGGCGGCATCTACGATATCGACAACGAAGAGCTGAACGGCCTCGGCGCGCTTTCGTTCTCGGGTCGCACGGATGACCGCCGCGTCGCCTGGTCGGCGACGATGGACTACCAAACACGCTATAACGTGAAGGTGCTGGATCAGCAGCTGTTCGACGATACCTCGCCGGGCTTCGGCGCCAGCGACGACGGCACGGATCTTTTTCAGCCGGATGGCTTTACGTTCCCGGGCCCATCGACGCTCGCGATCGAGCACCAGGATCAGATCGACACACGTGACAGCACCGACATGTCCTTCAACGGCGATCTCACCTTCGCGCTCGCGCCGAACCACACGCTGCGCCTCGATGCGTTCGTGCTCAGCACAGAGCGGGAAGAAACCGAAAGTGGGGTTCTCTACGCGCGCGAAGACGGCGTCGCCACAGCCAACGACGATGTCTCGGACGAGGTCTGGGAGCTCGATACGATCGAATCGCAACGCCAAAACATTGAGCAGATGAGCTACGGCCTTTCCGTGCTCTACGAAGGTCAGCTCTCACCGAGCTGGAGCTTCGAAAGTCAGGCGCGCTACGCGAACTTCACCGAAGACAACATCGAAACCAGCTTCGAAGACGATCCGCCGGAACCGGTGGAGCAGGTGCTGATCGACAGTGACGACACCGAGCTCTCGATCGATGGCGCACTGACCTTCAACTCCGACGCGTTCGCGCGAAGCCTCGGTCTCGCGAGTTTTGAGTTCGAAGTCGGGGCGGCTTTGAAGAACAAGACCCGCGACTACAGCCAACAAGAGTTCGAGGACGATAACGGCGACGGCGACTTCGACGATCCGGATGACAACGTTACCCCAGACAGCGGCATCTTCGAATACGAAGAAGATCGCTTCGATGCCTGGATCATGGCCGAGTTCGGCATCACCGAGAATCTAACCGTACAACTCGGCGTTCGCTCGGAAAGCACCGAAACCGAAGCTCGCATCGTCGGCGGCGCCAGTGGCAGCAATTCGAGCGACGAGATCAACCCATCCTTCCACGCCCAGTGGACGCCATGGGAGAACGGGCAATTCCGCGTCAGCTATGCACGCACGGTGCGCCGCCCGACGCTCGATCAGCTCGTGCCGTTCGCCAACTCGGATTCGCCGGAGGATGATGACGAGACGTTCGGCAACCCGAACCTCAAGCAGGAAACCTCCTGGGGTTACGACATCGGCTACGAGCATCGCCTCGGTCAGCGCGGCGTCGTTGGCTTCAACTACTTCCACCGCGATGTCAGCGACCTGATCTCGCTGGTGAACACGGGCGTTTCCACCGGCGTGCCGGGCGCGTTCGAGTACACCTACGAGAACACCGGCGACGGCGAGGTCTCGGGTTGGGAAGTCGATATCTCGACGCCGCTCTCGTTCATGGGCCTCGACGAAACCGGCTTCTTCGCCAACTACACGAGCCTCGACTCCGAGCGCATCGAGCCGCTGACCGGAATCACCGCGCGCTTCAACGCACAACCGGAGTACGTTTACAACTTCGGCGTCACGCAGAACCTGCCGAGCTGGAATTCGAGCGTGGGCTTCAGCTATCGCAAGCAGGGCATGTCGGAATCGCTGTTCCTCGGCGAAGTCGAGCGCCAGTGGTACGACGCCAACCTCGAAGTGTTCGTCGAGCATCGTCTCAGCGAGAACGTTGTGCTGCGTATCGTCGGCAACAACCTGCTCGATGCCGATAGCATTCAGGCTGAGCGTAACTTCGACGGCGATACCGCCCAGGAAATCGTCGACAATCAGATCGCTGGTGACGTCGATGAGTTCGAAGTGGAACGCGAGAACTCCTCGCCGACCGTGTTGTTCTCGATCCGCGCCGTGTTCTAAGCGGCCGGGCTATCCTTCCTGCACTACAGCGGCCCCGAAAGGGGCCGCTTCTTTTTGTGCTCAGAGCTGAACCGGGGCCCCGTTCTGCATCGAGGCGTGTGCGGCCGTGGCCAGCGCCAGCGCCACAACGCCATCGCGATAGCTGATCTCCGGCGCGGCGTTGCGCGCGATCATGTCGGCAAAGTGCGCCATCTCAAACTTGTAGGCGGCGGCGTAGCGATCGAGGAAGAAGTTCTGGAACTGATCGGCCTGGGCGCCGCCTTCGGTCCAGGCTTCCACCGTGCTCTCGGTGACATTGCCCGCGCGCAACGCGCCGCCTGAGCCAAACGCTTCGATACGCTGATCGTAGCCATAGCCGCTGCGGCGGCTGTTGGAGATCACGCACAGCTTACCGGATGGCGTGCGGAGAATGGTTTTCGCCGTATCGATATCGCCGAGTTTGCCGATTTCGGGATCGACGAGGCAGGCGCCCGCCGCGAACACCTCGCTTGGTTCTTCGCCCAACAGCCAGCGCGCCATATCGAAATCGTGGATTGCCATATCCTTGAAGAGGCCGCCGCTCACCGCGACGTAACCGGGCGGCGGCGGCGAGGGGTCGTGGCTGGTGATATGCAAGGTCTCGAGCTTGCCCACCGCGCCTGCGTCCAGCTTCTTCTTCAGCGCGCGGAAGTTCGGATCGAAGCGGCGGTTGAATGCCAGGAACACGCGCGCCCTGGCGGCTTCGAACTTCGGCGCATTGGCCTCCGCGCGCGCTAGGTCGAGATCGATGGGCTTCTCGCAGAAGATCGCCTTGCCGGCTTGGGCCGCGCGCAGGCTGAAATCGAGATGGGTGTCGGTCGACGACGCCACGATCACGCCGGCGACGCCCGCATCGCCGAACGCGCCTTCAAGATCGGCGACTTTGGCGCCGTAGCTGGCGGCGACATCCCTTGCTGACGCTTCCACGGGGTCGACGACATAGGCGAGCTGTAGTTCAGGGTGCGCCGCGATGTTGGCGGCATGGATGCGGCCGATGCGGCCTGCGCCGATTAGAGCAATCTTGTGCATGTGTCTTAGACTTTCACGACTTTGTTCGTCCGGGCCGATTCCGCGCAAGCTTCCGCCCACGCCAGAGCCGCCAAGCCTTCCGCGTAGCCCACTTGCGGCGTCGCGCGCCCCGCCAACACATCGGCAAAATGATCCATTTCGCGCGCATACGAGGGCATGTAGCGCGAGAGGAAATTGGGCCGGATCGGCGAGGCCAGGGCGCCCGCTTCGCTCCAGACCTCAACGCTATCCAGGCGCTCGTTGCCCGTCATTGCCATGCCTCGCGAGCCATAGGCCTCCACACGCTGGTCGTAGCCATAGCCGCTGCGGCGTGTGTTGGAGATGACGCACAGCTTGTTCGAGGCGGTGCGCAGAATCACCCGCGCCGTATCGACATCGCCGAGCTCGGCGATCTTCGGATCGACTAGGCAGCTCGCTGTCGCGAAAATCTCGACCGGCGGTTCGCCCAGCAGGCAATAGGCCAGATCGAGATCGTGGATGGTGAAATCCTTGAACAGTCCGCCTGAGCGGGGGATGAAGGCCGGCGGCGGCGCTGCCGGATCGTGATTGATCAGCATCAGCGTTTCGAGGTCGCCAATCGCGCCCGACGCGATCTTTTCCCGCAGCGCCGTCACATGCGGATCGAAGCGGCGATTGAAGCCGAGAATATAGGGCGCGCCCTCGAACGCCACCGCCACCGCTTTGGCTTTCGCCAGATCGAGATCGATCGGCTTCTCGCAGAGCGCCGCTTTGCCTGCGCCAATCACGGCCAGACTGTGCTCCAAGTGCATATCGGTGGAGCTGGCGATCACCACGCCCTTGATCGCCGGATCGCCAAGCACGTCGTTCAGCGTGGCGAGCTCCGCGCCGGTTTGCGCCGCCAGCGCGGCGCCAAGGGCCGCGTCGGTCTCGACCACATAGCGCAAGCGCAGATCCGGGTGGCGGGCCGCGTTGTGTCCGTGAATTTGGCCCATGCGGCCCGCGCCGATAATGGCGACATCGATTTTCTGAGACATCATTGCCCCGCATCCGCCCGCCGCTGCGCGCCGTCAATCGGCGCCCGCGAAACGTGTGTTTTAAGTGTGGTCGCTTATGGAACGAAAATTCTGAACCTGACAAGCCCTGGTCAGGGGTGATCATTGCGTTCCACTGACGGAATATATATTCTGCGACTTTCCCGTCGCACCGGAGCGATAATGTCCAGCGCCGTCCGCCCGCCGCAGACCAGCGAGGAGCTGCGTGCCGCCATCCTCGATCGTTACGAAGATCTCTCCAAGCGCCTCCAGCAAATCGCCCGCTATGTGCTCGACGAGCCCAACGCGGTGGCGCTGGAGACGCTTGCGGTTATCGGCGAGCGGGCCGGCGTGCAGCCCTCAGCGATCGTGCGCTTCGCCAAGGCGATCGGCTTCGAGAGCGCCAGCCAAATGCAAAAGGTCATCCGCGATGGCCTAATCGCCGGCAGCACCGTGCTTGGCTACAGCGAGCGCGTGCGCCAGTTCAGCGAAGGCGGCGCGTCGCGCAGCGGTGGGCGCCCGGCTGACGTCCTCTCCGAGTTCGTCGAAGGCAACGTGCTGGCGATGAACAATTTGCGCGAGCTGGTGAAAGCCGAAGATCTGCGCAAAGCCGTCGACCTCATCAGCGACGCGGAAACCGTTTATGTCGTGGGTTTCCGGCGGTCTTTGCCGGTGTCGTCCTATCTCGCGTACTCGCTCCAGCAGCTCAACAAGCGCACGGTTTTCGTCGATGGCGTCGGCGGCATGACGCGTCAGCAAATCCAGACGATCGGCCCTGACGATCTGCTCATCGATATCAGCTTCCACCCTTACGCTGAGGAGACAGTGCAGGCGGTTCAGACCGCGCTCACCCACGAAGCCAAAGTGCTTTCGATCAGCGACTCACTCGTCAGCCCGACGGCCAAGCCCGCGACGCTCGCCCTGCAAGTGAAGGAAGCCGAAATCCGAAAGTTTCGTTCACTGGCGGCCACGATGTGCCTCGCGCAGGCCTTAGTGATCTCCTACGCCTTCGAGGTCTCGCAACAGGAGCACGCCCGTCGTCCCAAGGCGGCCAGCGCCAAGCGACGCAAGGCCGGCTGAGATCAGCCTGAAACGAATGTTGCAGAATGAATCCGGGTGGAATATGTATTGCAAATGACCGCTGCGCCGGCCGGCTGCGTGGCGTTGAAGGCTGGATTGCATGGCGCAGAGCGAGCGCACCACGCTTGATCTGATTACGATCGGGAGGTCGTCGATCGATCTCTACGGGAGCCAGACCGGCGGCCGCCTCGAAGATATGGGCAGCTTCGCCAAATACGTCGGCGGCAGCCCCACAAACACCGCCATCGGCGCTTCACGGCTCGGTCTGAAAACGGGCCTGATCACCCGTGTCGGCGGCGATCACATGGGCCGCTTCATCCGTGAGGAGTTGGCCCGCGACGGCGTCGATGTGCGCGGCGTAAAGACCGATCCCGAGCGCCTCACCGCGCTCGTCATTCTCGGCATCCGCGATCCGGACACGTTCCCGCTCATCTTCTACCGCGAGAACTGCGCCGATATGGCTCTTGATGAGAGCGATATCGACGAAGCCTACATCAAGAGCGCCGCCGCCGTGCTCGTGAACGGCACGCATCTCTCGAAGCCAAACGTCTTCGCCGCCAGCAGCAAAGCCATCGATATCGCCAAGGCCAATGGCCGCAAAGTTGTCTTCGATGTCGATTATCGACCCGTCCTCTGGGGCCTCGAAGCGCGCGACATGGGCGAGAACCGCTTCGTCGCCAGTGAACACGTCACCACGCAACTGCAGAGCATTTTGCCGAAATGCGATCTCATCATCGGCACCGCCGAGGAGATTCACATCCTCGGCGGCTCGACCGACACGATAACAGCGTTGCGCGCCATCCGCGATAAGAGTGCGGCGCTCATCATCCTGAAACTCGGGCCCCAAGGCTGCGCCGCGTTCGCAGGCGTCATTCCCAAGGCTGTCGAGCAGGGCGAGATCGTTTCGGGCTTTCCGGTGGAGGTGTTCAACGTCCTCGGCGCCGGCGACGCCTTCATGGCCGGCTTTCTGCGCGGCTGGCTACGCGGCGAAAGCGTCGCGCGATGCTGCACGCTCGGCAACGCTTCGGGCGCGATCGTCGTATCCCGCCACGGCTGCGCGCCGGCGATGCCGACATGGGAAGAGATGCAGTATTTCCTGGCGCTCGAACAGCGGCCAAAGCGTCTGCGCGAAGATAAGCATCTCGAACACCTGCACTGGGTCGGCTGCCGCCGCGGCGACTATCCCGAACTCACCGTGCTCGCCATCGACCACCGCACGCAATTCGAAACCTTGGCGCGCTCATGCGGCGCTGATCAATCGCGCATTGAGCAGTTCAAATCTCTCGCCGTCCGCGCCACACACAAGCTCGCGAAAGGTGACGCGCGCTTCGGCGTGCTGCTTGATGGCCGCCACGGCATGCGCGCGCTCGAAGCCGCTGCTGACCTTCCATACTGGATCGGCCGCCCGATCGAACTGCCGCAATCGTGCCCGATCGAGTTTGACGCCGAACTGAACGATGTCGGCGCCGAAATCGCGTCTTGGCCGCTGAACCATACAGTCAAGGCGCTCTTCCTCTACCATCCTGATGATCCCGTCGATCTGCGCGAACGCCAGGAGCGTCAGGCGCTGCGCCTGTTCGACGCTTGCCGCGCGACACGTCACGAATTGCTGGTCGAGATCATCGCCTCGAAGAATGGCGCGGTGGATTCCAAGACCGCGGCGCGCGCCATCCAACGCTTTTACGATCTGGGCATTTTCCCCGATTGGTGGAAGCTCGAACCTGCCGCTGACGCCGAGACCTGGGCCAACATCGAGCGCGTTATCGTCTCCAACGATCCGCATTGCCGCGGCGTCGTGCTGCTTGGGCTCTCCAGCCCGCTGGACGAGTTAGTGCAATCGTTCGCGCCCGCAGCACGCGTCGATCTCGTCAAAGGTTTCGCCGTCGGCCGCACCATCTTCAACGATGCCGCCTCACGCTGGTTCAAAGGCGAGATCGACGACGAGCAAGCCGTCGAGGCGCTCTCCTCAAATCTCGGCCAATTGGTCGAAGCTTGGCGGCGCGCCAGGAAAGCGCGTACGAG
Source organism: uncultured Caulobacteraceae bacterium (assembly GCA_937967425.1). Next base: position 20,474 of record CALBST010000236.1, on the reverse strand, counting down.
ATAGAGATGAGCACGCTTCGTCTCACAGCTGCGCAAGCGGCGGTCCGCTATCTCGCCAATCAGTTCGTCGAGGCGGACGCCGGCGAGGTTCCTTACTTCGCCGGCGTCTGGGCGATTTTCGGTCATGGCAACGTCGCCGGCCTCGGCGAAGCCTTGCACGCGGCGCGTGATGTGCTGCCGACCTACCGCGCGCACAATGAACAGGCGATGGCGCACGCGGCGATCGCTTACGCAAAGCAAATGCGCCGTCGCCGCGCGATGATCTGCACCACGTCGATCGGCCCCGGCGCCACCAACATGGTGACGGCCGCCGCGCTCGCGCATGTGAACCGCTTGCCGGTGCTGCTCATGCCGGGCGACGTCTACGCCTCGCGCCGCCCTGATCCGGTGCTGCAGCAAATCGAAGACTTCGGCGACGCGACGGTTTCAGCGAATGATGCCTTCCGCCCGGTCTCGCGCTTCTTCGATCGCCTGACGCGCCCGGAGCAATTGCTCGACTCTCTCCCGCGGTCGATGGCGACCTTGCTCGATCCGGCGAATTGCGGGCCGGTGACGCTAGGCTTCTGCCAGGACGTCCAAGCCGAGGCCTTCGACTATCCGCGTGCTTTCTTCGAACGCCGCGTCTGGCGCATCCGCAAGCCGCAACCCGAAGCGCGCGACATCGATGGTTTGGTTGCGCTCGTGAAGAAGGCCAAAGCGCCGCTGATCATCGCTGGTGGCGGCGTGCTCTATTCTGGCGCGGAAGGCGCGCTCTCGCGCCTCGCCGAAGCAACAGGTATTCCCGTCGCTGAAACGCAAGCCGGGAAGGGTGCGCTTGCGTGGGATCACCCGGCCGCGCTTGGCTCTATCGGCGTCACCGGTTCGAGCGCGGCAAACGAAGCCGCCTCACACGCCGACCTCATCATCGCCATCGGCACGCGGCTCCAGGATTTCACGAGCGGCTCGCGCACCTTGTTTGAGCGCGAAGGCTGCACGCTCGTGCAAGTCAACGTCGCCGCGCATGACGCTCACAAGCATGGCGCTGAGGCGATGCTTGGCGACGCCAGCGCAGTCATCTCCGCGCTCCTCGCCAATCTTGGAGATTGGCGCGCGCCAAGTTCGTGGACGGCGATCACTGCTGCCCGCATCGCGGCTTGGAGCGAAGCCGTCGACGTCGCCACCGCTGCGCCAAAAGGCCAAGCTAAGCCGAGCGACGCGCAAGTCATCGGCGCCGTGCAACGCGCAGCGGACGCGAACGCGGTTGTCGTTTGCGCTGCCGGCGGCTTGCCGGGCGAACTTCACAAGCTCTGGCGCACCGCGAAACCCGGCGGCTACCACCTCGAATACGGCTTCTCGTGCATGGGCTACGAAATCGCCGGCGGGCTCGGCGTGAAGATGGCGGCGCCGGATCGCGACGTATTCGTCATGGTTGGCGACGGCTCGTATCTGATGATGAATTCCGAGATCGCGACATCTGTGATGCTCGGCAAGAAGCTCACCATCGTAGTGCTCGACAATCGCGGCTATGGCTGCATCAATCGCCTGCAGCGGTCGACCGGGTCGGAATCCTTCAACAACCTGCTCGCAGACGCCGAACACGAAACATTGCCCGACATCGACTTCGCCGCGCATGCCGCGAGCCTCGGCGCGATTGCGGAGAAGGTCGATGGCATCGCCGCCCTCGAACACGCGCTCGCGCGCGCCAAGAAGGCCGACCGCACCAGTGTCATCGTCATCGACACCGATCCGATGATCACCACCGAAGCGGGCGGCTGGTGGTGGGATGTGGCGGTGCCTGAAGTCTCGGAACGCGCCGCGGTTCGCGATGCGCGCGCGGCGTACGAAGATAAGATCAAACCGAAAGAGACGAGACGATGAGCATCCGCTTCGGCGTCAGCCCGATCGCGTGGGCCAACGACGATATGCCCGAACTCGGCGGCGACACGCCGCTTGAGGCGATTCTGAAGGATTGCCAGGAAATCGGCTTCGAGGGCGTCGAACTCGGCGGCAAGTTTCCGCGCGAACCCGCGGCGCTCAAGGCCGCGCTCGCACCGTATAAGCTCGATTGCGTCGGCGGCTGGTACAGCGGCAACCTGCTGACGCAGGACGCCGACGCCGAAATCGCCGCGCTGCAGCCGCATCTCAATTTGCTGAAAGCGATGGGCTCGACAGTTTTTGTCTTCGCTGAAACCTCAAATGCCGTGCACTCTAACAAAGCTGTGCCGCTTGAGGGCACGCCGCGCTTGAAGTCCAGCGAATGGGCGCAATTCGGCGATCGCATGAGCAAGGTTGCCGATTACATCTCTGGCCAGGGTATCAAGTTCGCCTATCACCACCATCTCGGCACCGTCGTCGAAACCCAGGCTGACATGGACGCCTTCATCGCCGCGACATCTCCGAGCGTCGGCTTCACGCTCGACACCGGCCACGCAGCGCTCGGCGGCGTGAGGTCGCTCGATGTGATCGAGCGTCACCCGAGCCGCATCGTCCACGTTCATTGCAAGGACGTGCGCGGCCCGATTCACGCCGAAGCCCGCCGCACCGGCAAGAGCTTCCTCGATGGCGTCCTCGCGGGCATGTTCACCGTGCCGGGCGACGGCGGCATCGATTTCGGCGCCGTGATGCAGGCGCTGAAGCGCATCGGCTACAGCGGCTGGATCATCATCGAAGCCGAGCAAGACCCGGCGATCGCAAACCCGCGCACCTACAGCGAACTCGGCCTCGCTACGCTGAAGCGCGAAGCCGCCGCTGCCGGTTTGATCTAGGAGCACGCGATGACAAAACTCCGTGTCCGTCCGAACGAGCGAGATGAAGCCGGCGCCGTGATCGAGGTGACGCCCGAGAGCGCCGGCTGGACCTATGTCGGCTTCAAAGTGATCAAGCTCGAGCCTGGCGAAAGCACAGCCGGCGGCGAAGCAGGCCGCGAGGCGTGCTTGGTCGTCCTTTCAGGCAAGTGCGACGTCGAAGTCGAAGGTCAGCGTTTTGAAAATATCGGCGAGCGCATGAGCGTGTTCGACGATATTTCACCCGCCGCGGTCTATGCGCCCGCCGGTGTGCCTTACGCGATCACTGCCCGCACCAAGCTTGAACTCGCCATCGGCACAGCGCCCGGCCAAAGCGGCGGTGAAGCGCGGCTCATTGAGGCCAGCGCGATCAGCAAGGAAACGCGCGGCGAGGGCACAAACACGCGCTACGTCCGCAACATCCTACCGCAGACCGAGCGCGCCGATAGCCTGCTCATCGCGGAGGTCATTACCCCTGGGGGCAATTGGTCATCCTACCCGCCGCACAAGCACGATCGTCTGGCGGAACCGGAAGAGTCTTCACTCGAAGAGATCTACTACCACCGTCTGAATCCGCCACAGGGCTTTGCCTTCCAGCGCGTATACACTGACGACCGCTCGCTCGATGAAACCGTGAGCGTGGAAGATGGCGATGTCGTGCTCGTGCCGCGCGGCTATCATCCAGTCGGCGCGCCGCACGGTTACGATCTCTACTATCTCAACGTCATGGCCGGGCCGAAGCGGATCTGGATATTCAACAACGACCCGGCGCACGCCTGGATCGCAAAGAAGAAATAACAACAAGGGGGAAAGCGCGTGGCGGGAGGATTTCTGAAGGCGTTCGCGACTGCCGCGGACGCGCCACTGATCGGCGATCAAAAAGAGATCGACCGCATATTCAAGTCGACACGCTGGCGCGTGATGCTGGCGATCACCTTGGGCTATGGCCTGATTTACACCTGCCGTCTCGCCATCGGCATGGTGAAGCCTTCGATGATCGACGCCGGCATCTTCACACCGGCGGAGTTCGGCCTCATCGGCTCGGCGCTCTTTTATACCTACGCGTTCGGCAAGCTCACCAATGGCTTCCTGGCTGACCACGCCAATATGCGCGTGTTCTTGACGTTCGGCTTCGTCATGACGGCGATCTGCAACGTCGCCATGGGTTTTGCCGACACCGTTCTGTTCGCCGCTGTGATCTGGGGCCTCAACGGCTGGTTCCAGGGGTTCGGCGCGCCGGGCGGCGTCGTCGCCATGACGGCTTGGTTCTCCAACAAGGAACGCGGCCGCGCGTACGGGCTCTGGAGCACCGCCCATTCCATCGGTGAAGGGCTCACCTTCTTCGTGATCGGTGCTGTTGTTGCCTACTTCGGCTGGCGCTGGGGCTACTTCGTTCCAGCCATAATCGGCTTCGCCGCCGCCGCGATGATGTGGCTCATGGTGCGCGATCGCCCGCGCACGATGGGGCTTCCCACGATCGCGGACTGGAAGAACGATCACCTCGCCGAAAGTGAAACGTCGAAATCGAAGTCGACGCTTGCGCTGCAATTCTCCATCCTTGCGATCCCCACCATTTGGGTGCTCGCGCTGGCAAGCCTTGCCAACTACATCACGCGCTACGCAATCAATTCGTGGGGGCCGCTCTATCTCCAGGAGGCGCGCGGTTTAGACGAGATCATGTCCGGGACGATGCTGATGATTTCGACGCTCGCGGGCATCGCCGGCTCGTTGCTTTACGGGTTCATCAGCGACAAGTTCTTCAATGCCCGCCGTCCGCCCGCGAACCTGCTGTTCTCGGTGATAGAGATCATTGGTCTGCTGCTCATCTTCTACGGCCCGACCAACATTCCAACCCTGATTACCGGCATGGTTCTGTTCGGTCTTGGGCTTACCGGCTTGGTCGCGTCGCTCGGCGGACTGTTCGCGGTGGACATCTGCCCAAAGCGCGTCGCCGGCGCAGCGATGGGCGTCATCGGCGTGTTCTCTTACATCGGCGCTGCGATCCAGGAGAATGTCAGCGGCTTCATGATCGAGCACAACTCGCACATGGTCGGCACGGACCGCGTCTATGATTTCGAGCCGGTGATCTGGTTCTGGATCGGCTCGTCCATCGTGTCCGCGGTTCTGGCTGCGACGCTCTGGCGCGCGAAGTTGCGCGACTGATGTTGAGTCCGCTGCTCTCCGCCATGACTGAAGCCGCGCGCGCCGCGGGTGAAGGCCTGATGCACGATTTCACCCGCGTGCGCGCCGATCTCGGGGTCACCAACAAGGTTGGGCCCGACTTTGTGAGCCAGGCGGATCTCCGCGCGGAAGCGACGATCAAGTCGATCCTCACCGCCTTCGCGCCGGACTACGCGTTCCACGGCGAAGAGGGCGGCCGGGTCGGCGGTGAGAGTTCCGAGCTCACATGGCTCGTCGATCCGCTCGACGGCACCACCAACTTTCTGTGGGCGACGCCTCTGTTCGGCGTCTGTATCGCGCTCGCGCGCGGCGACGAAGTCTTGGCGGGCGTGATCAATCTCCCGGCGCTCGGGGAAATGTTGTGGGCGGAGAAGGGGGCCGGCGCCTTCATGAACGGCAAGCCCATCCGCGCCAGTACGCGAACGCGCCTGGAAGACTCCGTCATCGCCGTTGGCATTCCCCACGGCGGCAAGCCCGGGCACGATCTCTTCGCGAAAGAGATGGGGCGCCTCACGCCGCGTACAGCCGGTGTTCGCCGCACCGGCTCTGCCGCTGTCGATCTGGCCTACGCCGCCTGCGGGCGCTGGGATGCGTATGTTGAGCGCATCGTCGCGGCGTGGGACATCGCGGCGGGGGTCGGCATCATGATCGAAGCCGGCGGCGCCGCGACCGACGTCACCGGCGCACCGCTCAAGCTCCACGGCGGTAGCGTCGTTGCGGGCGCACCGGGCCTCATTGCCCCGCTCGCCGCCGAATTGCGCGCCGCAGACTCAGAAAGAGCCTAACTCATGACCACGCACCGCCGCTCGCTCCTCAAACAAGCTGGCCTCGCCGCCGCGTCGCTTCCATTCATGCCGCAAGCCTGGGCGCAATCGCTCGGCTACCCCCGGGCACTGCAGGGGCCGATGGTGGGCGCGCCCACGCCGAACTCAGTGCGCGTCTGGGTGCGCACCAGCGGCACGTTCGACGTTGTGCTTGAAGTCGCCACCCGGCGCGATTTCGCCGACGTTCGTTCTTCCGCGCCAATGCAATCAAACGCCGGCAACGATTTCTGTGTCGCGCCGGTCGTGGACGGTCTCGATCCCAACACGAGCTACTTTTACCGATTCAAGTTTGACGGCGTACTCGATCGCTACCAGCCGCTCCCCGGCAGAGCCCGCACCGCGCCACGCAATCGAAACGCGTTTCGCGCCGCTTTCGGCTCCTGTGCGCGCCTGCAGATCGATACCGACCAGCGCATCTTCAGTGTCGCGCAAGCGCTTGAACCCGATCTGATGTTCTTCCTCGGCGACAACATCTACGCCGATAGCATCGAGCCATCAGCGATCGCCGATCTCTATCGCCGTCAGCGCGAGATCGAGCGAGTGAAGCCGTTCATTAAGAACACGCCATGCCTCGCCATCTGGGACGACCACGATTTTGCGGTCAACGATTCAGATCGCACCAATCCGATTCGCGAACAGGCATTCGCGCACTTCAAAAACTACTGGGCCAATCCGTCTTACGGCACGCCCAGCACGCCAGGCATCTTCTTCAAGTACGCCTATGGCGGCGTCGACTTCTTCTTCCTCGATGGCCGCTACAACCGCGATCCCGCTGATGCGCCTGATATCCCCGGCAAGTCCATGCTCGGCGCCGAACAAAAGGCATGGCTGAAGGATGAACTCCGCGCCAGCCGTGCGCCGTTCAAGGTGCTGGTCTCCGGCGGCGGTTTCTCGAAAGCCGAGCGGGGCGGCGATTCTTGGGCTGTTTACACCCACGAGCGCGATGAGCTTTTCGATTTCATCCGCGACAACCGCATCGAGGGTGTGTTCGGCATCTCCGGCGACAGTCACATGGGCGAACTCAATTGCGTGCCGCGCTCAGAGCAGGGCGCGTACGATTTTTACGACATGTGCTCTTCGCCGCTGGCCAATTACCCCGACAGCGATTTCGTCGATCAGATGCCGGAAGTTCGTATCCGCGGCGTTTACACTCGCAGCTGCAATATCGGCCTCATGTCGTTCAGCTTCGATGACGGCCCGCGTATGAGCTACACGCTGCACAACACGATCGGCGCCGCGACCTGGGATCCGCTGGTGCTAACGCCCGCCGATCTGCGCAACGGCGTCTCAACCTGGCGTACCAAAATCGCGCCCACCGAGCTCGTGCGCCTGGAGCGCTACCGCGCCGGCGGCAGCTATTACGATCCAGAAGGCGACGGCTAGATCTAGTCCGCCGCGGGAGGTTCTTCGGCCGCAGCCACAGTATCGGCGCCGCCGCAGGCTTGCTGCACGATCCGCCATTCACGCTCTGTCAGCGATGGCTCCAGACCTTGACGCGCTCGCGTCCGCGCGGCGTCGGCGCGTTCGCGGGAGGCCGGGTGGCTCGAGAGCATAGTCGGAATATCGCTGACGCCGGCGTTCTCTTCGTACGCCTGGAAGCGTTCGAACATGCTGGCGATGCCGCCGGTGCTGATGCCTGCGGCGTCGAGATAGTCCATGCCGCGGCTGTCAGCATCGGCCTCGTCGCCGCGGCTATAGCGCAGACCCGCAAGGTTGACTGAGGCGATGGCGATGGCTTGGCCCGCGCCAGCGCCGCCGAACACCACGTCGAAGAAGATGCCGGCGCCGATCTGGCGGATCACGTTCTTCATGATGTGGTTGTGCTCGATGTGCGCGATCTCGTGCGCCAGAACGCCGGTCAGTTCGTCGGGGTGCTCGGCCATGCCGATCAGTTCGTCGGTGACGATGATGGAATTGTCCGGCAGGGCAAAAGCGTTAGGAAAGCTCGCGTCTGCGATCGTGATCCAAATGTCGTCGCGGTTCGCGACGTTGGACGCTTCCATCATCCTGTAAGCGAGATCGTTGAGAACCTGCGTCGCGTCGTCGGCGTCGTCGCATTGGGCGGTGAATTGGTTTACCTGCGACCATGAAATATCGGCGATCTGCGTGCGGTAGCGCTCCGGCATCGCCCGCGCCAACGGCTCGGCCGCAAACGGGATGCCGACAAGAAACGCACCTGCCAGCGACCAAGCCAGCGCCACCAGCGTCACCACAGTGACGCGGCCCTCCACGCCTTGGGCGCGCGGCGCCAGCAGGTGTGGGGCAACAGATTTCAGGTCGTTGCGCCAGGCGTCATCCAGCATCAGCCGTTCGCCCGTGTCCGGCTTGTGGGGCCGGAGCACGATGCGGCCGTTGTGATCGTCGGCGCGCGCGAGTTTGCTATAATCCCAGCTCAACACGCCGTCGCCGCGCCGGATGACAAGCACCTCCGGGCGCAACTCGACCTCGACATCGGTGAAAACCGCAGCGCGGCCGTCGGCGTAACGGGCGCGCATCAAATGACTCCCACGCCCATATCCAGGTCGAATGCGTCGCCGAGGCTCTCGCCCGCCTTCGACTCCTCCAGCACCGATTGGCCGATATCGGCAAAGCGCGGCGTCTCGATCAGCTCCAGCCGGTTCACCACATACCGAACCTGCAAAAAGCCGGCGATCGGTGCGAGCAGGCCGAGGGACGCGATAATGAAGAACCAGCCGAGAAGCGTCACGCCTAAGAGCGAGAAGGTTTTCGCACGAAGCTTGAAGCGGGCGCCGTCAATCGTGATCAGCGAAGCGATCCGGTTCATCGCGGCGGCGTTATAGGGCGCCCAGCAGATGAGCCAGGCGAGGCCGTAGATCGCGAGCACGACCAGATACATTGCAACCATGGTCCCGGCGTAGGCGCCTTGGTCGGTCGGATCGATGCCCATGTTGGCGATGATGGCGGCCGCGATCAACGTGCCAATCACCGGCGTTACAACTGCGACCGCGGCAAAGCTGAGCCACCCAAACGCAAACGGCCACCACATGCCTTTCTGCGGCGATTCCCCATTCTGCACCTCGAACAGGAAGGGCTGATCGCCGAAGCGCGTGTTCTCCCACATGAGCCGCGCGCGATTGATGCGCGCCGCCGGCGTGTACCAGCCAAGCGAGAGCATCTGCAGCACCCACCAACCCCATGACGCGGAAGCAAAACCCCAAGCCGAGCCCGCGAGCCCAAGCCGGATGCCACGCCACCGCGTGCGCGAAAGTTGGTAGCGCCGCATCCAGTAGCGCGCCGCCGCGATCAGCGGCACCGAGAGCACATAGAAGCCGAACGTCAGCCAGCCGGCCCACACCGGCTCGATGGCGTAGGGCGCGATGTAAAAGACAAAGATCGCCGGCAGAAAAAAGCACGGCAGCGAAATCAGAAATCCGCGAAAGAGCTCGGCCGCGTTGCCCGTGTACTCGAGCGGATCACCCAGCACCCAGGTGCGCGACCACAACCGCCGCCGCATGGAAGTACGCGCCCAGAAGCGGTACATGGTGAGGGTGATGACCGTGAGCGCCGCGTTCTTCAACGCAAGCCCGAGCACGTTGAAGAACTTCCCGCTGTGGGCGAAAGTCTGGCTTGGCGCGGCTTCGGCCGTCATGTGGTCCCCTGGGAACGAACCTTAGCGAGGGCCGTGCGAGGGGTCGATTCGACAAGTGAACGAGAAGCAGAAACCGCCGCAGAAACGCGCAGATCGCTTGGCCGAGGCGCTGAAACGCAACATTGCCCGCCGGAAGGCGGCGAAGAAACCGGCTGACCCCAAGAAAAACTAGCGGCGAGCCATGCTTCACCGCATAGGCGCCGCCTTGCTTACGCCGCCGCCGCATCCCATAAACCGGCCGCCGGGGGGAGCCGGCGAAAGAGCTTCATGGATCGCATTGTCATCACGGGCGGCGCGCCGCTCAACGGAACTATCCCGATCTTCGGGGCCAAGAACTCGGCGTTGAAGCTGCAGGCGGCGGCTTTGCTGTCCGCTGAGCCGCTCATGCTCGAAAACATGCCCGATCTGGCCGACACGCGCTTCATGGCGCAGTTGTTGAAGACGCTGGGCGTCGAGATCACCTGGATCAAGGAAACCCACACACTGCGCATGCATGCAGCCGAGATCGTCTCGACGATCGCGCCGTATGACCAAGTGCGGAAGATGCGCGCCTCGTTCAACGTCCTTGGCCCGCTGCTCGCCCGCGCCGGCCACGCGACGGTGTCGCTTCCCGGCGGCTGCGCCATCGGCGCACGTCCGGTGGACCTCCACCTCAAGGCCTTCGAAGCCATGGGCGCCGATATCGTCATCGAGCAGGGCTATGTGAAAGCCGCCGCACTTCGTGGCCTGAAGGGCGCGGAGATCGAATTCCCGTTCCCGTCCGTTGGCGCCACCGAACACGCGATGCTCGCCGCCGTTCTCGCGAATGGCGACACTGTGCTGAAGAACGCCGCCCGCGAACCCGAAATCGCCGATCTCGCCGATTGTCTCAACGCAATGGGCGCGAAGGTCGAAGGCGCGGGTACGAGCACGATCAATATCAAGGGCGTCGCCAAGCTCTCCGGGACCAAGCATTCGGTTGTGGCCGACCGTATCGAAGCCGGCACCTACGCCATGGCCGCCGCCGCAGCGGGCGGCAACGTCCTGCTGCAGGGCGCGCGGTTCGAGCATCTCGGCGCGATGATCAAATTCCTGCGCGACGCCGGCGTGCGCGTCGACGCCGAAGGGCGCGGACTTCGCATACAGCGGGCCGTGAAGGATCGCCTCAAGCCCGTCGACTTCGAGACCGAGCCTTTCCCCGGTTTCCCGACCGATCTGCAAGCACAAGCCATGGCGCTGATGTGCATGGCCGATGGCGTCTCGCGCATTAAAGAAACGATCTTCGAAAACCGCTTCATGCATGCCCCCGAACTCGCGCGCCTTGGCGCTCAGATCGCGGTGCACGCGAACGAAGCTGTCGTGACCGGCGTTCGGAAGCTGATTGGCGCCCCGGTGATGGCGACGGATCTGCGCGCCTCGGTGAGCCTCGTGGTCGCGGGCCTCGCGGCTGAAGGCGAAACCACCGTCAACCGCGTCTATCACCTTGATCGCGGCTTCGAAAAACTGGAAGCGAAGCTGCAAGGCTGCGGCGCGCAAATCGTGCGTCAACGAGAAGAACAGGCGGCATGAGCGCAGGTTTGCTCCGCTTGATGGCCGAAGACGCGGGCGATCTCGATATTATCGGGGCCGCGGTGCAGGACGCGCTCGTGCGCGTGGGCGAAATCAGCTTCGACAAGAAGGCGCGGCGCTTCACAGTCATGCTCAACCGCTTCCGCTGGGAAACAGCCGGCGAAAAGGGGCCGTATGAACGCGTCCGTTCCGCGCTCTCATTCGAGAGTGTGCTCGGCGTGAAGAGCCGCCGCGTGCGTGCGGATATCGACGATGCCTTGGCTTCTCTGCTTTCGATCGGATTTATTCCGGAGGAAGAGCCGCCCGGCGGCGTCGTCCGCCTCCTGCTCGCGGGCGGCGGTGAAATCGCCATCGATGTTGAGTGCCTCGACGCCGTTCTGATCGACACCGGCCCGACATGGCCTACGCCGCGCCGTCCCGATCACGAGCAGAGCTGATGGCGCCGCAATGAGCGAACGCAATCGTCTCATAGAGATCACCTTGGATGAAGCCTCAGTCGCGCCAGCTTCGGCTAATGCGGAACACGACCGCCGCATTGCGATCTTCGATCTAAAAGAGTCGAACTCTTTCGCCGTCCTCAACGAAGATCGCGGGCCCTACGTTCTGCTGCTCGGCATGTCCGAGGGGCGTCTTGTCCTCGACGTCAGTGATGAAGTTGGCGAGCGTGTGATCTTGCACCATGCCCCGCTCGGCGCCTTGCGCAAGATTGTGAAAGACTACACCCTCATCTGCGAGAGCTATAACGCCGCCATCCGCGACGCGCCGCCGAGCCGGATCGAGGCGCTGGATATGGGAAGGCGCGGGCTCCATAACGAAGCGGCGGAGGTGCTGCAGGAGGCGCTCGCCAGCCACTTCGCCATCGACAACGAAACCGCGCGGCGTCTGTTCACGCTGGTCTGCGCGCTTCATGTCCGAGGCTGACGCAACGCCGGGGTCGGTGCTGTTTGCCTGCACCCACAACATCATCCGTTCGCCGATGGCGGCGGAACTGATGCGTATGCAGTTCGGCTCCTCCGTCCGTGTCGACAGCGTGGGCCTTCGCCCCGGCGAGGAGGTTTCCTATATGGCGGCCTTTGTCATGGACGAGGTCGGCGGCGACATCTCCGGCCATCAGCCCAAGGGCTTCGATTTCTTCGAGACCGACTATTTCGAGGACGGCCCCTTCGATCTGATCGTCTCGCTCTCCCCTGAGGCGCACCACACTGCCCTGGAACTGGTCCCCAAGCTCGCCGCCGCCGCCGAGTACTGGCCGACCTTCGACCCCTCCTTGGCGGAAGGGTCGCGCGAACAAGTGCTTATGGAGTACCGGACGGTCCGGGACGGCCTTGCGCGGCGGATCGCCCAACGTTTCCCGCGCCCATCGACGGGATAGGGCCGCCCGCCTATAAGGCCCCCCGCTGGCGCCGATTCAGGAGAAAGAATGGCCAAGGAAGAACTATTGGAATTCGCCGGAACCGTGATCGAGCTTCTGCCGAACGCGACGTTCCGGATCGAACTTGAAAACGGACACGAAATCATCGGCCACACCGCGGGCAAGATGCGCAAGAACCGCATCCGCGTTTTGGCCGGCGATAAAGTCCTGGTTGAGATGTCGCCCTATGATCTGACCAAGGGGCGCGTCACGTATCGCTTCAAGTAATGGCGGCAGGCTCTCTCGATCGCGCGGTGGTTATCACCGGCGCTTCCACCGGCATCGGCCGCGCCGCGGTCGCGAAAGCGGTGCGCGAGGGCGCGCATGTGTTTCCAAGCGTCCGCAAGCAGGCGGACGCGGACAGCCTCAAGGCTGAATTCGGCGAAGCGGTAACGCCGCTGATCTTCGATGTTGCCGATGAGCCCGCAGTGCGCGCTGGCGCCGCGCAGGTCGCCGCAGCGCTCGGCAACCGCAGACTATTCGGTCTCGTGAACAATGCCGGCATCGCCGTGCCCGGCCCGTTGCTTCACCTCAACACGGACGAGCTGCGCCGCCAATTCGAGATCAACTTCTTCGGCGTCCACAACGTCACGCGCGCCTTCGCTGACGTGCTTGGCGCCGACAAGAACCGCACCGGCAAGCCCGGCCGCATCGTGATGATCTCCTCCGTCGGCGGTCAGAACGGCGCGCCGTTCGTTGGCCCGTACGCCGCGTCCAAGTTCGCGATGGAAGGCTACTCGCAATCGCTGCGCCGCGAACTGATGCTCTACGGCATCGACGTCATCGTCATCGGCCCCGGCGCGATCGCCACCCCGATCTGGGATAAGGCCGAACAGAATGATCTGAAGCGCTACGCCAACACGGATTACGCGCCGATGGTCGCGCGTGTCGCCGATTACATGGTCAAGCAGGGAAAAGTCGGCTTGCCGCCGGAGGATGTCGGCAACCTTATCTGGCAATGCCTCACCGATCCCAAGCCGAAGACGCGCTATCACATCCTGCGCAACCCGTTCATGGACCGCACGCTGCCGCGCCTGATGAACCCGCGCACGGTCGATAAGATTATCGCCAAGCGCCTGGGCTTTCCGAAGCGGCCATGACCCGGCTCATTCTCGCCAGCGCCAGCCCGCGCCGGCTGGCGCTGTTGGCGCAGATCGGCATCACCCCCGACGAAGTGATCGCCGCCGACATCGACGAAACCCCGCTCGACAAAGAAACGCCGCGCAATCTCGCGCTTCGGCTCGCGCGTCAGAAGGCCGAAGCGGTGAAGGCCGAGAACGCTATCATTCTCGCCGCCGACACGGTTGTCGCCGTTGGCCGCCGTGTATTGCCGAAGGCCGAAACCGAGCAGGAGGCGCGCGCGTGTTTGCGCCTGCTCTCAGGCCGCTCGCATCGCGTTTATACTGGCGTGGCGCTGAAGACGGACACCGCAATCCGCGAACGCCTCGTCGAAACCCGCGTCGCGTTCAAAGTCCTAAGCCCCGCAGAGGTAGAAGCCTACATCGCCAGCAACGAGTGGCACGGCAAAGCCGGCGGCTACGCCGCGCAAGGTCTCGCTGGCCGCTACATCACGTCGATCATCGGCTCGTACTCTTCCGTCATCGGTCTGCCGCTTTACGAGACGGCAAACCTCATCGAGTCCGCGCGCTCATGAGCGAGCCGCTCGAAACCTGGCTCGACGCCGCCATCGGTGAAACCCGCGAAGCGTTGGTCCGCGACGGCAAGCCGATCGCGCTGCGCGTCACTCGGGCAAGCGACGAAGGCCGGCGCGCCCGTTGGGGCGAACTTTACTGCGCCCGTGTGCGCGAGATCGACAAGCGCCGCCGGGGCGCCTTCCTCGATCTTGGGCTCCGCGATCAGCAAGGATTCCTGCCGCTCGGCGATGACGGCCGCGCCCGCATGCGCAAGGAGCGCGTGAATCTGCGCGAGGGCCAGGGCGTTATTGTTTCGGTCACACGCGAAGCCGCACGTGGCAAAAATCCGGTCGTTGAACTCACCGAGACCGGCCACGACGGCGAAGACCCGCACCGCATCGCCCAGCACGATAGCGACAGCGAACTCCTGCTCGCCAAACCTGCGCCGGATCCGCAAATCCGCGCCAAGCTGGACGCCGCAATCGAAGACGCGCTCGCCCGCACGACGCCAATCCCCGGCGGCGGCATGCTCACTATCGACGCTGTCACCGCGCTCGTCGCCATTGATGTCGACGCCGGCGCGCGCCAAGGCAGCGGCGATCCCGAACGCTTCGCGCTCGACCTCAATATCGCCGCGGCGATGGAGGCAGCGCGTCAAGTCCGTCTGCGCAATCTGGGCGGCATTATCGCCATTGATTTCGTGTCGCTCAGGGCCAAATCGCATCTCAAAGCATTGGAGGACGCTGTGCGTGCTGCGTTCGTCAATGACCCATGGAGCGTCCAGTTCGGCGGGCTTTCGAAGTTCGGCGTTTATGAGTTAGCGCGCGCGCAACTGCGTACGCCGCTGCATGAACAGCTCCGCGATCCCGATGGCCGCCCCAGCGTCGAGACTGTCGCATTGATGGCGCTTCGCGCGATCGAGCGCGAGGGTCGTGCTCAAGCGGGCCGCCAAATCGCGTGCACCGTAGCGCCCGAAGTGAAAGCATGGCTCGACACCGCCGAGATCGATTGGCGCGCGCAACTCTCAAACCGCATTGGCATGCGCTGGTCGATCGATGCCGCGCCCGGCCCGCGCGATAAGATCGACGCGAGGGCGCTATGAGCAAATGCGTGATCTGCGGCAAAGAGCAGGATCCGAAGTACCGCCCGTTCTGCTCGAAACGCTGCGCCGACGTTGATCTCAATCGCTGGCTGAGTGGCGGCTACGCCATTCCTGCGGCCGAAGAGGACGATCCGGACGATGAAACGCTCGTCCCGCCGCAACCGAAGGATTAGCTAAACGTCGCCACGATCGGCACGTGGTCTGACGCTTTCTCCAGCCCGCGCGCCTTCTTGAAAATTTCGACGCCATCCAGCCGATCCGCCGCTTGCGGGGAGAGCAGCAGGTGATCGATGCGAATGCCGTGATCCTTCTGCCAAGCGCCGG
The DNA here is from genome assembly GCA_937967425.1 of uncultured Caulobacteraceae bacterium. The sequence goes on along the minus strand of CALBST010000236.1, from coordinate 5,078 downwards.
CTTGGTAATCCCAGAATGTATAGCGATGCGCGGCGCCATCGGCCTGCATGTACGCGTCGCGCAAACCAAGATTGAGCAGTGCGCGGTATGATGCGCGCGTCTCCGGTTGAAACAGCGCATCACCCGTCCACACCGCCGGATTGTGGCAGTCCACCTCACGTGGAATCACGTTGTAATCGCCCGCGATCACGAAGCGCTCTTCATAGGTGAGCAGCTCAGTCAGATGCGCCCTCAGCGCCTCCATGAACTGAAGCTTGAACTGAAACTTCTCGGTCCCGATCGGATTGCCGTTCGGCGCATAGATTGAAGCCACGCGGACTGGCCCGTCCGGCGCCGCGATCACGCTCTCAATGTAGCGCGCCTGCTCATGTTCAAGCCCCGGTATTCCGCGCACCGTTTCTTCGATCCGGTGCTTTGAGAGAATGGCGACGCCGTTATAACTTTTCTGGCCGAACGTCTCGATGTTGAATCCCAGCGCCTCGAATTCGAGCCGGGGGAAGCGCGGGTCCTCGCACTTGATCTCTTGCAGACACCAGATGTCCGCATTCACTTCCTCGAACACTTTCAGCGCCGTCGGCAGGCGCGCGAGGATGGAATTGACGTTCCAGGCAGCGATTTTCAGGGCCATCCACGCGGCTTAGCCGCGCCCGGCGCCTAGTTCAACCAAACCAGCCCAAAGCGACGGCGGCAAAACCGATTACAACCAGCACGACGCCTGCAATCAGCACATAGCGTACGCCGACGCCAGTCTGGCCGGCGCGTACCTGTTCCTCGTGGATTTCAACTTGGTCTTCGACCTTGCGAGCGCTCATCGGCCGTCTCCGTTGCGCCCGGCGCGAACATTCCTTCCTGTCCGGCGCCGGGGGAGCCAAAATTTCAACGCCGTGATATAGGGGCGCTATGACTGTAATTCTGTGGGCCTTCACTCTGTTCCATGTCGTCGTCGGGCTCGCGAGCCTGGGGCTCGCGCTACGCCTGCTCACGCCGCTCGAACGCTCGCACTGGCGTTCGCCGCTGGCGCTGCTGGTGGCGGAGTTTCTATGCTGGATTTACCCCATCGCGGCGTTCGTCGGCGTGAAGTCAGCTTGGGCTGCCTACGCCACCGGTCATCACCACGCGATACCGATGCTGCTCGCGCCGATTGGTTGGCTTGTGCTGATGGGTTTGCTCTTCGCGATCGTGGATTTCGCCGAAGACGGAATCCTCGGCAACGCGCGCAACAGCTAGAACCCCCGAAACGTCGCGATCTCGTCGACGCTCGCGCGATCCGCGCGCAGCGTGTTCACGGGTTTCGTCATGTCGGCGTAGCCCAGCGCCATGCCGCAATAGATCATCTCGTGATCGCCCAGCGCGAAGTGCGACGCCAGCGGCGTGCGCATCCGCGCCCACGCTTCCTGCATGCAGCTCTGCACGCCGCGCTCGAGCGCCGCGAGCGCAACGCTTTGCATGAACATGCCCATGTGCGCCCACTGGCCGTGGCCCATGGCTTTGTCGATGACGAAGAAGAGCCCAACCGGCGCGCCGAAGAATTCGAAGTTCTGCGCCAGATGCATCAGCCGCCCCGGCTTGTTCTCGCGCGGAATGCCGAGCAGCGCGTACATATCCTCGCCGAGCTTGTAGCGGCGCGTGCGATAGGGCTCCCAGAGATTGTGCGGATAGACCAGCCGCTCGCCCTCATCGCCGGGTAAATTCGCCTTCGCCAGCGCAACCACCGCATCGCGCTCGGCGCCCGCAACGGCGATCACTTTCCAAGGCTGCAGATTCCCGCCCGAAGGCGCAAAGCGCGCCACCTCCAGAATATCGCGCACCAACGCTTCCGGGATCGGATCGGGCTTAAACGCGCGAACCGAAATCCGCGTCTTGAGGGCTTCGTCAACATTCATGAGCGCTTTATGGACCGCTCCCGCTCAAGCGGCCAGCGGCGCCGCAAGGTGAGGCTCTATTTCCGCCCCTGCGTCTTGTCCCTGATTTCGCGCGCATATTCGCGCCCGAATTTCTGCGCCTGCTCGATTTCCTTGGCGGTCATTTCCGCTGCGAGCGCGCCCGCGCGTTTGCGCGCCGCCTCATCGGCCGAGAGCGTCACCGACGCATAAAGCCAAGCCAGCGCTTCGACCGGATCGCGCCGCATCAGCATGTCTGAGAGATGAAGCATAGCCGGCCCGTAGCCGAGTTCCGACGCGCGCATCAGCCAGCGCCGCGCTTCATCGGGCGGGCTCATCGTCGCGAGTTGCACCATGGCTTCGCGATCGCCGCCGCCGGCGGCTGAGCGGAACTGTGCCTCCGCCGCATCGTCGTTCTTCACCACGCCCACGCCGGACCGCAGCGCGATGCCGTACGCCGTCTGCGCGCCGGGGTGGCCGAACTCGGCGCCGCGCTCAAAGCAATCCACGGCCGCGGCTTTGTCCACTGCGCCGCCAAGGCCGCGCCAATAGAGCACGCCGAGATGATAGAACCCCGCCGGCCGTGGCTCTTCCTGCAGTGCTTCTTCCAGCAGCTTGCGCGATCGTTTCCACTCGCTCTTCTCGAACGCGTCGAGACCCTTTTCGAGTTTGGATCGGCCGCCGAACATTAGACCGAGAAGCTGACGCCGCAGCCGCAACTCGATGTCGCGTTGGGGTTCTTCACCTTGAACGAAGCGCCGATCAGCTCATCGACCCAATCGACTTCCGAGCCCAACAGAAACGGCAGCGAAACCGGGTCGATAAACAGCCGTGCGCCATCGCGCTCGATCACCAGATCGTCGGGGTTCGCGGCCGGCGCGACGCCGATCTCATACTGGAACCCGGAACACCCGCCGCCTTCGACAGCCACGCGCAGGCCTGCGCCCGCGGGCTCTCCGGAGACCACGAATTTGATCCGCTCGGCGGCGGCGGCGGATAAGGCGACATCAGCCATTCGTTAACAGTGACCTTTGGGCGTTTCTCAAGTGGTAGGCCCTATATATGATCCCGGACTGAACGCGAGGAGAAGCCGGTTCGTGGCTAACGGGCAGAAAGCAGTGAAAAAAGCGAGGCCCGTCCCAAAGTTCATTGGGGAGGAGCCGCCTTTTGTGCGCCCGCCGCGCGCCTCTTACGCCACCGATCCGGCCCGCTCACGCGGCCGCTTGCATGAAGAGCCGGAAAGCAAGACCCGCACGCCCTTCGAGCGCGACCGCGACCGCATTGTCCATTCCAGCGCCTTCCGGCGCCTGCGCGGCAAGACGCAAGTCTTCGTCGCCCACGAGGGCGATCACTACCGCACGCGCCTCACCCACTCGCTAGAAGTCGCCCAGATCGCCCGCAGCGTCGCCCGCGTCATGGGCCTCGACGACGATCTCGCCGAAACCCTCGGCATCGCCCACGATCTCGGCCATCCGCCGTTCGGCCACACCGGCGAAGACGTGCTCGACGCCTGCATGGAGGGCTACCAGGGTTTCGATCACAACGCGCAGACGCTGCGCGTGCTTACCAAGCTCGAACGCAAATATCCGCTATTCGATGGTTTGAACCTCACCTGGGAAACGCTCGAAGGCGTCGTCAAACACAACGGCCCCCTTATCCGCTATGGGCAAAAGCTCGAAGACCTGCCAATCGCGATCCAGGAATACAACTCCACGCACGACCTCGAACTCGACTCGTGGCCGAGCTTGGAAGCGCAAGTCGCCGCTCATGCCGACGACATCGCTTACAACAACCATGATATCGACGATGGCCTCCGCGCCGGCCTCTTCTCGCTGCAAGAGCTGCGCGAAGAGGTGCCGATGGTCGATCGCGTGCTGCTCACGGTCGAGCGCGATCACCCTGGCGTCGACGAATTCCGCACCTCAGCCGAAACCATACGCCGCCTGATCGGCGTCTGGATCGACGATCTCGTCTGGGAATCCGGAAACCGCATCGCCAAGGCCAACCCGCAAAGCGTCGAAGATGTCCGCGCCGCCGGCGTGCCGCTCATCGGCTTTTCCGACGACATGAACGAGCACCAGGCCGTTCTTCGCCGCTTTCTGATGGCGCGCATGTATCGCCACTGGAAGGTCAACCGCTCGCGCAGCCACGCCAAGCGCATCATCCGCCAGCTCTTTGATCTCTTCATCGCGGAACCGGAACTTCTGCCGCCGAACTGGCAAGAGGGCGGCGACGGCCCGCGTGGCCAACGCACCGCCCGCCGCGTCTGCGACTACATCGCCGGCATGACCGACGACTTCGCCATCGACGAACACAAGCGCCTGTTCCGGCTGGAGCGCTAACCTCTCCGTTACGCCTGCGGAATTATGGATTCATGCATGGCTGCTCTCCACCTCGTTAAGCAGGGGTGAAGGAGCGCCGTGGTAAACAACGTCTTGCGATTCCGGAGAGCGCGACGTGAGCAGAAGCTACGATCCACGCATGCATGCGTATGACGACCAGTCGCGTCACGCCGGCGTGCTCTACGTGCTGATGATCGTCATCGCGGTCTGCTTCGGCGGCTTCCTTTGGCAGCTCTACAGCGCACCCGAAGTGCCGCGCATCACTGCACAAAGCGGCCCCTACAAGATCGAGCCGCCGCCCGCGCCGCCGCCACAACAGAGTCTGGCCGAGACAACCACCGCACCGCCGGCGCCGCTTGCGCCCGCGGAAGAAGTTCCGATGGTCGAACTCAACCCGCGCCCTGAACCGTCCGCGGTCATGCCGCAGTTCGCATCGAACGGCCGTTACGTTGCGCAGCTTGCCGCTCTGCAATCGGAAGCGGCTGTCGAGCCATCCTGGCGGCGCTTTGCATCACGTGCGCCTAATCTCTTCGCCGGCGCCCAAATGGACGTGCAGCGCGCCGACCTCGGCTCGCGCGGCATATATCACCGCGTCCGCGCCGGCTATTTCGCCACCAGCGACGACGCCACGCTCTTCTGCGAACGCATACGGCAAATGGGGCAGGACTGCATCGTCGCGGCGCGCTAAGAGGCGCTTATGCTTTCGTGCCTCCTCGGCCTCCGCCAACCCAAGCTCGATAACGAAACCCGCGCATTCTTCCGCGACGCGCAGCCGTGGGGCTTCATCCTGTTCCGCGAAGCGTGCGTGAGCCGCGAACAAGTGCGCGCGTTGAATGCTGAGCTTCGCGCTACCGTC
>CALBST010000235.1 GCA_937967425.1 uncultured Caulobacteraceae bacterium | reverse complement strand
GGCATGGCTAAAATAGTGGATCTTCACGATGGCGCGTTGGCGTGGATCGAAGCCCGCGTGCGCACCCTGCGGTGAGGTGCGCATCGCCAACTTTCGCGACGGTCCAACAAGACTGTGCAACTTCTTGCCGTAGCCCGCGCGCATGACCCCGCCCGACGACTTCGCGCGGCCGTCGTGACGCCCCTCGATGATATCAGCGTTGAGCGCACGCGTGATGTTGAGTGATTTACCCGGCCGAAACACTTCAGCGCCGAACATGTCGCGCTTCAGTTTTCCGGCGCGGAAGAGTCGATTGATGCTTGGAGCTTCGATCATCGAGTGCGCTCAGCGTGGTGAGGTGCGCGCACCTCGTGCGCACCCTGCGATTATCGCGCGTACCTCGTATTTGCGCCAGTGATTGCAAGCGATTGGCGAAGGTGGTGGGGTTCTCTTTATCTTGCTCTCTTAATCGGCCAAGTTTTCGCGTTCTTCTTTGTCATTCCTCGTTCTCCTTTGTTATTCGCGACGCTGCATCAGAGGCGCACGCTTGTGAAGATCACTTGGTCGAGATGATGGCGTCAGCCCGTCATGCACTCTTCCGCGCTCAATCATCGATCGGCGCAATCTGTGGTCGGAGTCGCGGGGGCGCAGGCACTCGTCACACGCGATTACCCGCGCTTGGCCTAAAGGCTGGCGCAGGCAAGATATCGTGCTCTCCCGCATCTCTGGCATGGCTGAACGTCACTCCCTTTCGGGATCTCCTAAGTCACGCGCCAACCGTCTCAGGCCGTCGCAGCCGGATTGGAAAATTGAAATGCGGTGTCGTCGCGCCACATGGCGTACATGATGACGGCGAGCTTTCGGGCGACCGCGGCGACAGCCTTCTTGTGGCCGCTGCGGTGAGCGATCTGCAGACCCCAGGCCTTCAAGCTGCACCACCCCTTGTAGCGCGTCAGCAGGCTTTTGGCGGCTTCGTAGAGCACTGCGCGCACCTCCTTGTCGCCGCGCTTGGAAATGCAGCCTGGCCTGTCGACGGTGTCGCCGGACTGGTAGCGCCTTGGCGTCAGCCCAAAATGGGCGCCGACGATGCGCGCGCGTTTGAACCTGGTGGGATCGTCAACCGCGGTCTTGAAGGCGAGGGCTGTCACGGGGCCAACGCCGGGTATGCCTATAAAGCGCAGGCACACCGGGTCGCGGCTCGAGACTTGGACCAAGAGCTTGTGCAGCTTGAGATATTCGACCCACAGCGCCGCTCGCGCGCGCAGCATGGCGTCACACAATCCGGCCAACAGCGGATCGTGGCCGACCTGCTCACGCACGGCGTCCTCAAAATGCGCGCGTCCCGTCAGGTGCAGCTTGATGCCGAACACCTTTAGCGAGTGGCGGATCGCATTTTCGAGATCGAGGAACTTGCGCTTCAGGTTACGCCGGTGCGTCAGCAGCAGGCGTAAACGGTAGCTCTCTTCGCTCTTGACGTGGACTTCGCGGAACCAGCCTGTGCGCATCATCTGCGCCAGGCCGCGCGCGTCGTTCTTGTCGGTCTTGTTTCTCTGAGCCTTCAAAACCGAGCGCACGTGGATGGTTTCCAGGCACACCACTTTCAAATCACGCTCGATCAGGCCCCGCTGTAGCCAGGGCGACAGCGCGCCGGCTTCGTGGCCAACTCGTCTCAGCTTGTCTCGGAAAGGGTGGAGGAAATCGGCGATCGCGTCGGGCTCGCTCAGCGCCTTGCCCTCGATCACGGTCCTGCCTTCGGCATCGACCACGCAGATCGCGGTCTCTTTCATCGCGACATCTAATCCGGCAAAATACTCCATGGCTGTCCTCCGCCGTTGACGTGCAGGCCGCGCAAGCGGCTCGCGTTGAACGACGTCATTGTGGGGGACAGCCACCGCGTCCGCCGCCGGCGCCTTTGAGACGCGTTTCTTTTTCGGTGGAGAAGTGGAGCTGCTTGCGCTGCGTGTGGGGGCTTCGCTCGGCCGGCCGATTACGCCAGCCTTCCACCCCACCTCCCTTCGACCGTTCTCTTACACAGACTGTCGATCACGCTGAATCATGAAATCTCACGTCGCAAAGCGGGGTGGATGGGCGGGTGTTGCGCCAGCTTGGGTAATCCGTCCGATCGCCAGGTCCGGCCGGCGGGGTAGCCTCACCGACTCAGCCTGCAGAAGGAGCGCAGCATGTCGGTGTTCATTGGCCTAGATGTTTCCCTGAATTCGATCTCGATTTGCATCCTGGACGAGGCCGGTGGACCGATCTGGCAGGGCAAGAGCTTGAGCGAACCGGCGTCCTTGATCGGCGCGCTGGAGGAACATCGCTCCAACATTCGGCTGATCGGGATCGAGGCTTGCCCTTTATCCGAATGGCTCTATGCGGCCCTTGTCGAAAGCGGCTTTTCGGTTGTCTGCATCGAGACACGTCATACCCAGCGCTTCCTCTCGTCTCGGCCAAACAAGACTGATCGAAGCGACGCCCGCGGCATCGCTGAGATGATGCGATTGGGGCATTATCGCCCCGTGCACGTAAAGAGCATGGCGTCGCAGCAGATCAGGACGGTGCTGAACGCACGCGAGAAGCTGGTCCGCCAGATCATCAAGATCGAGCACACCATCCGTGGCCTATTGAAGATCTACGGCTTGAAGATCGGCGCGGTGCATCGCTGCACATATGCGGCGCGCGTGGAGACCTTGCTCGCCGACATGCCTGAGCTGAGGCTCGGCATCGATCCATTGCTTGAGGTGCGCAATGTGATGCGCCGGCAAAAGGTGCTGCTCGATCGCAAACTTTCCGTGATGGCGCGAAAGGACGAGGTCTGCCGGCGGCTGATGACGATCTCGGGCGTTGGACCAATCGTCAGCCTCGCGTTCAAGGCGACGATCGATGATCCGGGCCGTTTCAAAAATGGAAAGGCGGTGGCCGCGCACCTCGGCCTTACGCCACGCATCTACCAGTCGGGCGAGATCGATCGGTCCGGAAACATCAGCAAATGCGGCGACAAGCTGATGCGCCACGCGCTCTATGAAGCGGCAAACTCACATCTGCGTATCGCCAAGAAATGGTCGACGCTGAAGGCGTGGGGAATGAAACTACTGCCGCGCATCGGGGCCAAAAAGACTTGCGTGGCGGTCGCGCGAAAGCTCGCGATCATCATGCATCGCATGTGGGTGGACGAAGTGGACTTCCGTTTCTCTGCACCGGCGGAGCGGATAGCGGCTTAGTATCGTCTCCACGGCGCTGCTCGCCGAGGACGTGGGCTCGATCAGTCCGTCTCCATCCCTGGACGGCTCGACATAATGTGTCGGAGCGCAGTTCGCGCGCTCAGCTTGGACGATCGAACTCACCGGACCCAATTATGGAGCAACGGCGATCACGTTGACTCCGGACAGAAGCGTGGGCCCGGCAGCAGCAATGTGAGCGCTTGACCAACTTACCCGGCCTGGCTTCGCCGCGGCCGCTGTATCATCGCGCCCAAATTCGGAGTTGACGGATTACAGAAGGGATGGGAGCCCTCCGTGCGTATAGTGTGAGAATAGGCAAGGCCCAACCGACC
>CALBST010000234.1 GCA_937967425.1 uncultured Caulobacteraceae bacterium | reverse complement strand
CTGCGAGGCTGGGGGATCATTCTATGCGTGGTTTTTTCGTCGGCATCATCGCTGTTGTTTTGGCGGCATGCGCCGCCGCTCCTGATCGGGACGCTCCGGCAGCCGCGGCTCATGCGTCTTTCGCCCAGGTCGCCGGTGGCGCTTGGCGGTCGGCTGAGGACCGCACCCGTGACCAGTATCGTCACCCTGTCGAAGCGCTCGCATTCTGGGGCCTGGAGCCTGGCATGACGATCGTTGAGATAGGGCCTGGCGGAGGTTGGTGGACACAGATCCTCGCTCCATATGCGCGGATGAACGATGGCCGCTACATCGCAGCGTCCGGCGACCTTGGTGCGCCGAACGTTAGCGAAGCCGCCCGCGAGGCCCGGACCAGCTTCCTTGAGAGCTTTGGCGATGAGTCGATCTATGGCGATGTCGAGGTCGTGGATTTCAGCATGCGCGCCGGGCTCGCGCTCCCCGACGAGAGTGCGGACTTCATTCTGGTGGCGCGCGCGTTTCACAATTGGGCGCGCGCCGAAGGCGCGACCGACCGGTTCATGAGCGAGTTTGCGCGTGTGCTACGCCCCGGAGGGGTGCTGGCGGTTGAGCAACATCGTGCGGCGCCCGGCGCAGATGTGAGCACGTCAGCGCCGACTGGCTATGTGCCCGAGGAGTATGTGATCGATGCGGCCCGCCGCGCTGGACTGGTGCTCGCGGCTCGTTCGGAGATCAACGCCAACCCTCAAGACACGCGTGATCACCCGTTCGGCGTTTGGACGCTGCCGCCGGTCGCGCGCACTGCGCCGCAGGGAGCTGCGCCTGATCCGAGTTTCGACCGCTCGCGCTATGACGCGATTGGCGAAAGCGATCGAATGACGCTCCGCTTTGTGAAGCCAGATTAGCATCGCGGTTGACGCTCTTCGGCGAACGCGGTCGATCGGCGTTCGGTGATTTGACTAGGGCGCGCTGCTGCGGGACTTATGGGCGGGTGTTTGCCAAGAGGTCGCTATGGCCATCCAGATTCGCAGCCTTGAGGGTGTCGGCGCTGAAATCACCGGGGTTGATCTGCGCGATCTTTCGAACTCGGATTTCGCCGCAGTGCGTGAGGCCTACGCGAGCCATGGCGTGATCTTTTTCCGCGATCAGGAGATCAGCGAGGACGAGCACATCGCCTTCGCCAGGCGCTGGGGGCCGATCAATATCAATCGCTTCTTCGCGGCTCATCCGGCGCACCCGGAGATCGCCTTGGTCTCGAAAGAACGGGATCAGCAGAACAATATCGGCGGCGGTTGGCACACCGATCATTCCTACGATCAGATCCCGGCGATGGGCTCGATCCTGGTGGCGCGCGAGCTTCCGGAGACGGGCGGCAATACGTTGTTTGCCTCGATGTATGCGGCCTATGACGCGCTTTCGGACGGCTTTCAGCAAACGCTCTCGACATTGCGGGCGGTGCATTCGGCGCGGCACATTTTTGGCGAAGGCCCCTCGTCCTACTACCAGAACACCGACGCCGGCGACGGCAGAATTGGCAACACCAAAGCCGCGGAGACATTGCAGGACGTCGTGCACCCGGTGGTGATCACGCATCCGCTGAGCGGCAAGAAGGCGCTCTACGTCAATCCCGCTTTCACCGTGCGTTTCGACGGCTGGACGGTGGAGGAATCTCGTCCGTTGCTGATGCAGCTCTACGCGCATTGCATGCGGCCTGAGTTCACGCATGAGTTCGTGTGGCGCCCTGGCTCGATCGCATTCTGGGACAATCGCGCGACCTGGCACTTCGCCCGCAACGATTATCACGGCCATCGCCGCGAAATGCACCGCATCACGGTTGAGGGCGAGCCGCTGTCGGCCTGACCTGCGGCCAGCAAACCCACATTTCGCCAATGCTTGTTTGGGTGCGCGCGAACGCGCATAGCTCGCCGCCATGAACGCTAAGCAGCTTTTCGCTTTGTCAGGCGCCGCCGCGATTGCGGGCGGCTTGCTTCGGATTTTTTCGGCGTTTCCGGTGATCAGCGATCCGGTTTCGCTGGAATGGCTCTACACCACGATCGATGTGCTGCTGCTGTTGGGATTGATCGGCATTTATCTCGCGCGCGCCGAGCGGCTGGGGTTTCTAGGGCTGGCAAGCTTCGCCGTTGGGGTCGCGGCGCTTTCGTTCATCGGCGGGCCGGACGCGGACCCGTTTGGCTTCAGCACCTATGAGCAAGGCGCGGCGGCGCTGGCGATCGCGATGGTGGGGTTGAGCATTGCGTGGCTGCAGCGCGGCGAACGCCCGATCTGGGCGCCACTCTGCTGGTTCGGGAGCGTCGTTTGCGTCGGTGTGCTGAACTTCATCCCGCCGATTGCACCATACGGCTTCCCGCTCGCGGGCGCGCTGTTCGGGCTTGGGTTCGTGCTGGCGGGTGCGGACCTCATGCGCCCGCGCGCTTAGCGAAGGATGCGGCGCTCGTAGGCGCCGTTCTGATCAGCGCCATCGCGACTTTCGCGCACACGAACGACCATGTTGCGCTGGTCTTCGGCAATCAGATCGCGCGGCGCCATCGGCGCATCACCCGGCTCAAGGCCCGGAATTTCCACAGCGACGATATCGCCGTCCGCATTGCGCTCGACCGCGGCGACGCGGCCGATCACCGTGCCGTCGTGCCCGCGCACTTCGACGTTCTGAGCCGAGTTTGGAAATTGCTCCGCCGCGGCCAGGCCGGGCAAACCAATGATCAGGGCGAACGCCAGGGTACGCAACATTGCGGTTCCCGCCCCCTTCGGGCGGCCTCTTTTTGTTGAAGGACGAGGTAGAAACGCACTTCCGCCGCACCCGTTCCCAGTTGCCTAGCGCGTTCCGAGGGGCGATATGGGAGCCGCAGGCAGGCGGTGGACGGCCGCCCCGCCAACCTGGTCAGGTCCGGAAGGAAGCAGCCATAACGGGTTGCGTACGGGTCGCTGTCCTGTCTGCA
>CALBST010000233.1 GCA_937967425.1 uncultured Caulobacteraceae bacterium | reverse complement strand
GCCGCACTCGCGTGTCCGCGCGCCGCATCGAGCGTCAGCGCGATCGCGTCGTGGCGTTTCACCAAGGCGACGGCGCGGTGGAAGTCATCGTCCGTCCGTTCGCCGCCGACGACGCGCCGCCAGAAGCCGCGCTCCGCATCATCGCCCGCATCGCGCGCGAAGATCACCGGTAGTGTAACTTTGCCTTCGCGGAAATCGTCGCCGGTGTTCTTGCCCATGGCCGCGCTCGCGCCGCCATAGTCCAAAGCATCATCGACCAACTGAAACGCCAGCCCGAGTTCACGGCCATACGTCTCGAGCGCCGCTGCTTCGGGTCCAGCGCGGCCAGCGGCGACGGCGCCGGACTTGGCGGCGGCGGCGAACAGCGCCGCCGTCTTCGCCGCGACGATCTCCATGTAGCGCTCGCGCGTGGTCTCGGCGTCGTTCGCCGCGGCGAGTTGCATGACTTCGCCTTCCGCGATCACGCTCGCCGCTCGCGCGAGGATGTCCAAGACCTGGATGTCGCCGGTCTCGACCATCAGGTTGAACGAGCGCGCAAACAGAAAGTCGCCGACGAGCACGCTGGCCGAATTGCCCCAAACGACGTTGGCGCTCGTCTTGCCGCGCCGCATCGAGGAGACGTCAACGACATCGTCGTGCAGCAGCGTCGCGCTATGGATGAACTCGACCGCAGCCGCGAGCTTACGCGGGCCGTCGCCGCCGCCGCCGAGTAGGCGGGCCGCCGCCAGCGTAATCAGTGGCCGGATGCGCTTGCCGCCCGCATCGATCAAATGCGCCGCTAAGTTCGGGATGACGCCAACGGGGCTCGCCAGATACCGATGAATGATGGCGTCGACGGCTGCGAGGTCCTCGGCCAATAGCGCCGCGAGCCGGTCCACCGCATGGGGCGCGCTGGGCTTTGTATTGGCTGATCCGACCGCCGGTCCCAACAGGGCTCTCCGCTTGCGTTCACGTTATGAGCAAACGATGGTGGGGCGGTCCGATTGGGTCAAGCAGGGTTCCACCAGTCGCGCGGAAGGGTCGCACGGGCTTTATGGCCGCTTTGGAGACAACCGAAGACACGTTGCTCAATGGCCGCATCCGCATCCGCCAACCGGCGCGGGGCTATCGTGTGAATGTTGACACCTTGCTTCTCGCAGCCGCGGTAGAAGCGAAAGACGGCGCCCGATTGATGGAAGCGGGCAGTGGCGTTGGCGCCGCTTTGCTCGCGATCGCGATACGCAATGAGAACGTGACATTGGTCGGAGTCGAACGCGATCAGAACATCGCATCGATCTCACGCGAAAATGTCGCCGCTAACGCGATGATGCATCGCATCGAAATCGTGACAGGCGATGCGCTCGATCGCGCGCTCGATATCGGCGTGTTCGACGGTGTGTTCGCAAATCCTCCGTTCGAGAACGAAAGCGAAGGCCGCGCGCCGGCGGAGTCACGGCGCTACGCGCATGTTGCCGATGCGCCGCTCGATACATGGATCGCGGCGCTGGCCGATCGGCTCACCGGCGGCGCGGCGCTGACGATGATCCATCGCGCCGCCAAAATGCCGGAGCTTCTGGCCGCGCTCGATGGCCGCTTGGGCGGGGCGGAAGTTATCCCCATCCGACCTCGCGAAGGGGAGGCCGCGGGCCGGGTTTTGGTCCGCGCCCGGAAAGGCTCGCGGGCGCCGTTCCGGCTTTGCCCGGAATTGGTGCTCCATGACGGCTCCGGCGCCAAATACACGCCCGAAACGGAAGCCATTTTGCGGGGCGAGGCTGTGATCAGCTTCGGCTGATTGACTCTCTAAAGCCGGACGGTCAGGAGTGCCGATAACGGAGCCGCCCGACGCGAGTCGCGCTCATCCGGCCATACAAGCGAACCCCGTGGGAGAGAGCGCCTAAGATGCGCCCCCGAAGGAGCAACCGCCCCGGAAACTCTCAGGGAACCGGACCGCGGGGGGATGAACACGCTGGATAGAGCCGCGCCCAAAGGACAAGGGACCTGGGGAGCGCAGCCGCCGAAGGAGTAAATCTCTCAGGCGCCAGGGACAGCGGGGGCTGCATGCACGCGAACGCATGCGCCGCGCAAACCTGGGACAAGCAATGGCCGAAGCCGGATCATCACCGATTAAGTTGCCGCTCGACGCCATCTGGCGCGCGCGCACTTCCAAGTTCGGCGATTTCGCCGGCTACGACATGCCGCTCCAGTTCGAGGGCCTGATCCCCGAGCACAATTGGACGCGCTCGCATGCGGGACTCTTCGATGTCTCGCACATGGGTCCAAGCTTCTTCGCTTTGCCGAAAGGGCATGGCCTTGAAGGCGACGAAGCGCACAAGAAGATTGCCTCGCTGATCGAGCGCCTGGTCCCGGCCGACATCCAGGGCCTGAAGCCCGGCCAAGTCCGCTACACGATGATCACCAACGAAGACGGCGGCGTGCTGGACGATCTGATGATCGCGCGCCCGGCTGAACCAGGCGCCGCTGGCGATCTCTACATTGTCGTCAATGCTGGTTGTAAGCATCAGGACTGGGCGCTGATCGAAGAAGCGACGAAGGGCGAAGCCAATCTCGTCCGCGCCGACGATCGCTGTCTGCTCGCGCTGCAGGGCCCGACGGCGCACGAGGTCGCGGCCGCCGTGATCGATCCCGCGCTCGGCGATATGAACTTCATGACGGTCAAGCGCTTCGATAAGTTCGGCCGCATCACCGTTACGCGCTCAGGCTACACCGGCGAAGACGGATACGAGATTCTCGTCCGTGCAGAAAACGCCGCCGATCTCGCCAATGCGCTGCTCGCGCATGCCGAAGTGAAGCCGATCGGCCTCGGCGCGCGTGACTCGCTGCGTCTCGAGGCGGGTCTTTGCCTCTATGGCCACGATCTCGATCCGACCACGTCGCCGATCGAAGCCGATCTCGCTTGGACGATCCAAAAGCGCCGCCGCGAAGCCAAGGATTTTCCGGGCGCCAAGCGCATTCTGCGCGAGTACGATTTGGGCGCCACGCGCAAGCGCGTTGGCATCCGGCCGAACGATCGCGCACCCGCGCGCGAGGGCGTGGAGATTTACAAGGACGGCAAAAAGGTCGGCGTTGTCACGAGCGGCGGTTTCTCACCCATCCTCAACGCGCCGATCTCGATGGGCTATGTCGACGCTCAGTTCGCCGAGCCTGGCACTGGGCTCGAACTCATGATCCGCGGCCAAGCGCGCGCAGCCACCGTCGTGCCTCTGCCATTCGTTCCGCATCGTTATCACCGCCCGAAGAAGGGAGCTTAAGGCCCATGACCAAGCGCTACACCAAGGACCACGAGTGGGTTGAACTCGACGGCGACATCGCCACCGTCGGCATCAGCACCTACGCCGCCGAGCAATTGGGCGATGTCGTCTACGCCGAGCTGCCGGAGCTAGGCAAAAGCTTCAAGCAAGGCGACGACATGGCCGTCGTCGAAAGCGCGAAGACGGCTTCCGATGTCTACGCGCCGATCTCCGGCGAAGTCGTCGAAGCCAATGCCGAGATCAAGAACGAGCAATGGCAGATCATCAACGACGCGCCGCAAGACGGGGGCTGGTTCGTGAAGCTGAAGATCGCTGACAAGAGCGAACTCGACGGCCTCATGGATGAGGCCGCCTACGCCGACTATGTGAAGGGCCTCTAGCGCTTGTCATTCGACATCTTCATCCATCCTATCGAAGGAACCGCGCCGCTCGATCCCGCGACGGCGCGGGCGCTGAGTGAAGCGTCCGTCAAGCACGGCGGTCCGTCCGCGCCGGATAAGAGCGGTTATCACTTCGATTTGCGCGATGGCGGCGGCGTCGAATTTTATGCAGGCGTTGGCAAGGCCGGCGGTATGCTCTCGTTGCGCGGCTGGGGCGAAGCGGAGGCGGCGTTCCTGTTTGATGTGCTGGATCGCACCGGATGGCTCGCCGTCATCCCATCGGGCGAGCCGCTCCCAATCCTCACCGTACGCGAGCGCGAGAGCGCCTCAGAGTTGGTGGGCGACCTGAAGCACGTCGTCCACGTCACGAAATCGCGGGACGACGTTTTGCGCGCTGTCGAGCGCGCCTTTGGCCAATGGGCCGATTATCGAAATCAAGTTGTGAAGGGCTAGGAAGCGAATGCGTTATCTCCCACTCACCGATGTCGACCGCGAGCAAATGCTCAAGGTCATTGGCGCGAAGACCGTCGATGAGCTTTTTGTCGACGTGCCGAAGTCCGCCGTGCTGAAAAACCTCGTGCCGCTGCCGAAAGCGCAGGGCGAGATCGAGGTGCACCGCCACCTGCAGCGCCTGGCCGAAAAGAATACGCCAGCCGGCCGCACCGCGTTCTTCCTCGGCGCCGGCGCCTATCGCCATCACGTCCCGGCCAGCGTCGATCACCTGATCCAGCGCAGCGAGTTTCTGACCGCGTACACGCCGTACCAGCCGGAAATCGCGCAAGGCACGCTGCAAGCGCTCTACGAATTCCAAAGCCAAGTCGCGCAATTGCTCGACATGGAGGTGGCGAACGCCTCGATGTACGACGGCTCGACGGCCACCGCCGAAGCGGCGATGATGGCCGCGCGCGTGACCAAGCGGAAGAAGATCGTCTTCTCCGGCGGCGTTCACCCGCACTACGTCGACACCGCCCGCACTGCGTGCGAGGCGCTCGGCCTCGAGATCGTTGCACTGCCTGCCGCCGTCGATGACGAAGCGGCGGTGACGAAAGAACTGGGCGCCGATGTCGCCGCCGTCATCGTGCAATCGCCGAACGTGTTCGGCACGGTGACTGATCTCACCAAGATCGGTGAAGCCGCCCACGGCGCCGGCGCGCTGATGGTGGCGACCTTCACCGAATGCGTCGCCTTCGGCCTGATCGAACCGGCCGGCGCCATGGGCGCCGACATCGTCTGCGGCGAAGGCCAATCGATCGGCAACGCGCTGAACTTCGGCGGGCCGTATGTTGGCCTCTTCGCAGTCAAAGAAAAATACATCCGCCAAATGCCGGGCCGCGTCGCCGGCGAAACCATCGACGCCGACGGCAAGCGCGGCTTCGTGCTGACGCTCTCCACGCGCGAGCAACATATTCGCCGCGAGAAGGCGACGAGCAACATCTGCACCAATAGCGGCCTTTGCCAGCTTGCGTGGACGATCCACATGACCTTGCTCGGCGAAGAGGGGTTGCGCCGTCTCGCAACGCTCAATCACGAGAAGGCGATCGAACTCGCCGAAGCGCTCGCCGGCGTGAAGGGCGTCGAGGTGTTGACCTCGCGCTTTTTCAACGAAATCGCCGTGAAGCTGACGAAGCCGGCGCAAGAGGTTGTCGATAAGCTCGCGGAGAAGGGCGTCATCGGCGGCGTCGCCATGAGCCGCCTCAACCCGAAAGCAGGCATGGACAACGTCCTCATCACCTGCGCCACCGAAATGAACACCGACGAAGACATCACCGCGTTTGCGAAAGCGTTGAAGGAGGTGCTCCAATGAGCGTCGCTGCCAAAAACCCCCGCCCCCTGGCGGGGCGGGGGCAGGGGGTGGGGGGCGTTCCGAAGCGCCGTCGACTGCAAGAAAATGAACAGTGCTTGATCCTGAAAACCCCGCAGTGGCTGAACGCCCCCCTTCCCCTACCCCTTCCCCGCAAGGGGGAAGGGGGCGCTTCTCTTGGAGACGCCGCATGATCACCGAAACCACCTCCGGCAATCGCGGCCTTCTGCAAGCTGAGCCGCTGATCTTCGAAACCGGTCACGCCACAGGCACGGGCGTCGATCTGCCCGCGCCGAAAGGCACGCCGAACAAGCTCGGCGGCCTCACGCGCAAAGCCGCGCTTGATCTGCCTGGGCTCTCCGAGCCGGAAACGATGCGCCACTTCGTGCGCTTGAGCCAAAAGAACTACGCCATCGATCTTGGCCTTTTCCCGCTCGGTTCGTGCACGATGAAGCACAATCCGCGCCTCAATGAGCGCGCGGCGCGGTTCGAAGGCTTCGCGGATCTCCATCCCCTGCAGCCGACGTCCACGATCCAAGGCGCGCTCGAACTGATGGACGAGCTGGCGCATTGGCTCTGTACGCTTACCGGCATGCCCGCCGTCGCACTCTCGCCGAAGGCCGGCGCGCACGGCGAGATGTGCGGCATGCTCGCGATCAAAGCAGCGCTCGAAGCGCGCGGCGAAAGCCACCGCAAGCGCGTGCTCGTGCCAAGCTCCGCGCACGGCACCAATCCCGCCACGGCCGCCGCAGCTGGTTTCACCGTCGATGAAGTGAAGGGCGACGAGGACGGCCGCGTCGATCTCGAAGACGTCATCGCCAAGCTCGGCCCCGATGTCGCCGCGATCATGATCACCAACCCGAACACCTGCGGCCTGTTCGAGCCCGACATCAAGAAGATCGCCGACGCCGTGCATGCGGTCGGCGCGTACTTCTATTGCGATGGCGCCAACTACAACGCCATCGTCGGCAAGGTGCGCCCCGGCGATCTCGGCGTCGACGCCATGCACATCAACCTGCACAAAACGTTCTCAACCCCGCACGGCGGCGGCGGCCCGGGCGCTGGCCCGACCGTGCTCTCCGCCGCGCTCGCGCCGTTCGCGCCGGTGCCGCACATCGTGCTGCGCGGCGAGACCCGTGAACTGCGTGAGCACACCCAGGGCACGCAAGCCTTCGGCCGCATGTGCGCTTTCCACGGCCAGATGGGCATGTTCACGCGCGCGCTCACCTACATGATGAGCCACGGCAGCGATGGCCTGCGCCAAGTCGCTGAAGACGCGGTTCTAAACGCCAATTATCTGCTGGCGCGCCTGAAGCCGCATTTCTCAGCCCCGTTCGGCGATCGCCCGTGCATGCACGAAGTGCTGCTCGACGATTCATCGATCAAGCCGAAAGGCGTCGAAACCATCGACGTCGCCAAGGCGCTCTTGGACGAGGGCTATCACCCGTTCACGACCTACTTCCCACTGGTCGTCCACGGCGCCATGCTGATCGAGCCCACAGAAACCGAGCCAAAGCGCGAACTTGACCGCTTTGCCGACGTGATGATCGCGCTCGCAGAGCGCGTGAAGGCGGGCGATGTGGAGTTCTTCAAGCAAGCGCCAAAGCTCACGCCAATGCGCCGCTTGGACGACACCCGCGCCGCGCGTCAGCCAAAGCTGCGCTGGCGGCGAGGTGATAACGGCGCCGGTGCGAAGGTGGCGGCAGAATGATCAAGCGGCGCTCGCCAGGAGCGCCGCAACGATCACCCACACGCCCGTCGCCGCCATCAGAATAGCGGCTGAGGCGCGTACATAAGCGAGCGGCACGATTTTGGTGACCGTTTCCCCCAGCAAAACCGCTGGCACATTTGCCGCCATCATGCCGAGCGTCGTGCCGGCGGTGACCAACGCGATGTCCTGAAAGCGGGCAGCGAGCAGGGAAGTGGCGATCTGGGTCTTGTCGCCGATCTCGACCAGGAAAAATGCGGCGAGCGTTGTGAGGAATACGCCGCCGGCGTTGGTTTGGGCGGCGCGCTCATCTTCCTTGTCCGGAAGCAGCGCCCACGCCGCCATGGCGATGAACGCTGCGCCGATGACAAGCTGGAAGGCTTGTCCGCTCAACCAGCCCGCAATGATGAAGCCGAGCGCCGCCGCGGCGGCGTGGTTGAGCAAGGTCGCGCAGAGAATCCCAAGAATAATCGGCACCGGCGCCCGGAAACGCGCCGCGAGCACGATCGAGAGCAGCTGCGTCTTGTCGCCAATCTCCGCGATCGCGACGAGGCCGGCGGATGTCCAGAGTGCTTCCATGAAATGTAAACCGGGGCCTGCGTTGACACGACGACGCGAACACCCGCGCGGCCCTCGCGTGGGGGAGCGTCGTCGGTCTCGCCAATCCGGATCAAAGATCCGCCGCCTGCGCCATGCTGCTCGCAGCAAGTATGTTGACGCGGGCGCCGCCTATGTTGCGGCCGGCTACTCCCCGAGAACGTGCGCTACATAGGAAGCATCGCGTGCGGCGTCAAACGTGCGAGCGGTTCGCATCACCCGTGTGTTCTCGATTTCGCCGCCAACACCGCAAGCAAGGCGATCAGGCCTGGCACAGCTTGAATATAGAGGATGCTCATCTTCGCGGTGAGCCCGCCATAGATGCCGGCGACGATCACGCAGAGTAGAAAGAAGATCATGAACTCGCGCGACGTGCGCACCGCACCCCACAAAAGGCCGACAGCGAGGAAGCCGTTGTAGAGCCCTTGGTTCGCGGCGAGCGCGGCGCTCTGATCGGCGAACTCCGGCGTCATGCCGAACACACCCTGGCCGATGGAGCCGGTCCAGAGAAACATCTCCAGCACCAGGAAGCCGAAATGCAGCAGCGCCACCATCGCCACGAGGATGCGCGCAAGAACGCCCATGACCGCCTCCAAACAAGAACGAGCCGGAGCTTAGCTCCGGCCCGTCAATCTTGTCTCGCGATGACTTGGCTCTCGCGGGCGTCAGGCGAACTTCCGCTTCAAGTCCGCCGCGCCTTCCTGGACGAGGGCTGCTTGCGAGCCGTCGTTCATGCGCTCGCGGATCAGTTTTTCGGCCGCGGCGATCGCGGCTTCCGTTGCTGCAGCGCGGACCTCGTCCGCCGCCTTCGAGCCGGCAGCGGCGATACGATCGTCGGCTTGGCGCTCGCGGCGGGCCATGGCGGCCTGCATCGAAGCGCGGGTCTCTTCGGCGACCAGAGCAGCTTGTTCCTTCGCGCTCGCGACGATTTCCTTGGCTTCCGCCTCGGCCGCCGCGCGCTTGGCGATGTATTCCGCATGAAGCTTTTCGGCTTCCTCGCGGAGACGGCGCGCCTCGTGCAACTCTTTCGCGATCGCCTGAGAACGCTGATCGAGCATGCCCATAATCGCCGCTGGCACCTTCAGGTAAACCAAGAGGCCGATGAACAGCAGCAGCGCGAGGAAGGCGACTTCAGTTGCGGTGATTTCCATCACGCTTCTCCCTTACGCCGCGTTGCGCTTGGTGGAGGGCGCCAGCTTATCGGCGATCTCGCGGGCGAGCGCTTCGGCAATGGCCGGCACTTCGGCCAGCGCCTTCTGACGCTCAGCCGCGACCTTCGCCTCTGCTTCCGCGATCTTCGCCGCCAGCCGCTTTTCAGCGGCTTCTTGCTCAGCTGCGAGCTTCGCTGTCACGTCGGCGCGCGCGGCTTCGACCATCGCCCGAGCTTCGGCGCGCGCCTTGGCGGAAGCCTTTTCCATCTCGGTGCGCGCTTCATCCGCGGCGGCGCTCTTCTGAGCGGCGGCGTCTAGATCGCTCGCAACCGTCGCCGCGCGCGTTTCCACGACCGAAGAAATCTTCGGCAGGATGTGGCGCGAGACGATGTAATAGAGCAGCCCGAACGTGATCGCGAACCAGATCAGCTGGCTCGGGAACAATGACGCATCGAACGGCGGGAATGACGCCGCGTGTTCGCCGCCAGCCGCTGCGCCATGAGCGGCGTCAGCGGCGTGCGTGGCGTCCACCGTCGCATGGGCGGTGTCGGCAGCGTGCGTGTCGGCGGCGGAGCTAGCCATTGCTGGTTCTTACTTCGGCACGACGAAGAGCAGCAGGATGGCGATCAGCAGCGAGAAGATGCCGAGCGCTTCGGTCACGGCGAAGCCGAAGATCAGGTTGCCGAACTGGCCCGGCGCGGCGGACGGGTTGCGCATGGCGCCGTTCAGGAAGTTGCCGAAAATGATGCCCACGCCGATGGCGGCGCCGAGCATGCCGAGGCAGGCGAGGCCCGCACCGATGTATGCAGCTGCAGTTGCGTCCATAATTACTTCTCCCCTTTGGGTTTCGGTTCAGCCGGGCCTTAGTGCCCGGGGTGAAGAGCGTCGTTGAGATAGATGCAGGTGAGGATCGCGAACACATACGCCTGTAGGAACGCGACCAGGAATTCGAGGCCGTAGAGCGCCACCGTCATCGCCAGCGGTAGCGAGGCGCCCAGGATGCCGACGAAGCCCAACCCCGCCAGCGCCGGCACGAAGCCCGCGAACACCTTGAGCAGGATGTGGCCGGCAAGAATGTTCGCCCATAGACGAACGGCGTGCGAAAGCGGGCGCGAGAAGAACGAGATCACTTCGATAATGATCACGAACCACAAAATGTAGATCGGCACGCCAGACGGCGCGAACAGCTTGAAGAACTTCAGACCGTTCTTCGCGAAGCCGACGATGATGACGGTGAAGAACACCAAGAGCGCGAGCGCCGCCGTAACGACGATCTGGCTGGTTGGCGTGAAGATGTGGTGGATGCCGAAGACGCCCGGGAACATCCCCAGCATGTTCGACATGAAAATGAACAGGAAGAGCGTGAACACGAACGGCAGGAACTTCTTCACGCCCTCGGTTCCGGCCGCATCTTTCAGCATGCCGTGAATGAAGCCGTAGGCGCCTTCGGCCACGACCTGAGCGCGGCCAGGCACCATCGCGGCCGGCTTCATCGCCCAATTGAAGAAGAGGGCCGCCAGCACTGCGCCGCCGACCATCGCGAAGCTCGCGTTGGTGAAGCTCGCATCGTAGCCGGCGACGCTGAACTCAGCGATGGGCTCGATGTGGAACTGGTGGATCGGATCGTTTGCCACTTGCCGCTTCTAATCCTCTTCCTCGTCCGGGACGGACGGCGCTCTCGGGTCGGTGGGATTGCTCCGTGAATACGATTGCGCCACGCGCACCACATTCACGACGCCCGCCGCAAAGCCCAGCACCACCCCGACGATCAGCCCCCACGGTGAGGTGTGGACAAAATAGTCGACGCCGTAGCCGAGCAACGCGCCAACGATGATCGCCGCGCCGAACTCCCCGCCATAACGCAGCGCCAGCGAAGCCGGGCTTTGCGGAGGGGGATCGTTTGAGGGGCCATCGCCGCGCGCGGCGTTTACACGCCGGCGTAAGTCGGAAAGGGCGTCCTCGGGCGGTTTTCTGTCAGCCATTGAACGGTCCACGCGCCCAAAGGGGCGACTCGTCTTGAGCACCCCCCGTTCGCGCGCGCGGAAACTAGCAGCGGCCCCCCGTAGGTCAAGGAAAGCGCGTGCGACATTTGCTTCGGATTTTGGGCGCCAGCGCAGGCCTCCCCTGCGAGGAGGGAGGCCTGGCCGGAGGGGGCGGGACGCTGGAGACCTAGAACGTCCCGCTCAGCTGCAGAATGAACCAGGGCGCTTGGGCAAACTCGCGCTGGCGATAGTCGCGCGAGGTGTTGATGCCGTTGCGGCCGAGATTGGTCACCGGGCCGGGCGGGTCTTCATTGAAGAAGCGCCGGTCGCGATAGATGGTGCCGTCGAGGACGTTAGCCGCGATGGCCGTGAGCTTCATGCCGTGCGGGAGCGCCGTCGTTTCGAAGGTGAGATCGACCCAGGGCCCTTCTTCGCTCGTGTCGATTTCGTTGAAGCGATAGGCCTGGAACTCGCCCTGCTTGAAGATGTTGAGCTGCCAGGCGAAGCGCAGGTCCGGCAGGTCTTGCCGGAAGACCACTTCGATCTGCGATTCCGGCCGGAACGAAAATATCCGCGGCTGGTTGGTCAGCGGGTCGGTGACTTCCGTATCCCAGAGATAGCCAGAGACCGTCAGGCGTCCGCCTTCGATGAACGAGATCGGCGTCGAGAAGTTCACATCGAGGCTCGTCGCCTCGCCATCACCGAGATTGCCCGGCGCATCGAAGGTGAACGGAAAATCGTCGCTCGTATCGAGCGGCGTGCCGTTGTCGTTGATGGCGGTGATCGGCACGACGTCCGTCACATCGGAAATCTGGTGCTGCGTCAGAGTAAGGCTGAGCGCCGCCCCGCCGGGGAAGCGCAGATCAGCGCCCAGCTCCGCGCGCCAATCCGTTTGCGGGACGAGATCCGGATTGCCGCCAGCCAGAAGCGCGTCAGCGGTTGCAACGGCCGAGACGAAGTCGCCGAAATCGAGCTGGCTCACATCGCGATAGACGCGGAAGCGCAATTGGTTGTTGCCGGCGAACGTGCGGGTGAGCTGCAGCGAGGGCTTCCAGAAGGCCAGATCGACGACCTGGTTGGTGTCGCCGCTGAAGGTCAGGGTCGACGTTTCCCAGTTGAGGCGCGTCTCGATCGACCACACATCGCTCGGCCGCCAAGTGTGCGAGGCAAAGACCTCCGCGCGTTCTTCTTCGACCAGCACGTTGATGTTCGGCACACTGCCCGGCGTCGGCGCAAACGAGCCGGCAAACTCCAATTGCTGATCGAGCGAGTTGAACGCGCCCTCGGCGCCAAACTCGATCCGGTGGCGTTGACCCAGCGGGCGCGAGAGCGTGAACCGTGCAATCGACTCGCCACTGTCCTGGACGATATCCTGGTAGAAATCGCCATCGAGCGCGCCGGCGCCATCGAGGAAGAGATCGTCCTCAAAGCTCTCGTATCGGCCCCGATTGATCAGGCCGATAATGCCGAGCGACCACGGCCCGATATCGCGATCATAATTGGCGCCGAGCTCATAGCCCTTGCGCCGTTCGCGATAGTCCTGGATGAGCGCGCCATCTGGATTGTCGAGCGCGTCGAAGAAGTAGAAGTCGTTGTCGGCGTTGAAGCGCCACGCGTTGATTTGCGCATTGGTGCTGAAGCGGCCGCCCCACAGCGGAAAGGCGATGCTGCCATTGACCGTGGCTTCGCGGAAATCCCGCGGCGAGGGCGTCTCAGCGCGGCCGGTGTAAATGTCTCCCGGTTCGTCGGAGAACAGGCGCCAACCCGGCAGATCGCGATATTGGCTGAAGATCGAGCCGGCGAGCGTGTATTCGACGTTGCCATTGCGGCCGCTGTAAGAGAGTTCGCCGCGCGGTGCGGGCACGCCGCGGCTGGTGAGCTCGAAGCCCGCTTCGTACACGCCGCTTCCAGCTGTCGGTGTGCGCACGACATTGAGCAGGATCGCTTGACCCGAGGCGTCGCCCGCAACAGCGGCTCCGCGCAGGACTTCGAGCCGCACGACTTGGCTGGCCGGAATACGCTGCAGCATCCCTTCGACGCCCTGGCTCTTGCTGCTGGGCCGCACGCCATCGATCAGCAGATTGCCGACTGCGCCGGAAAACCCCCTGCGGTCTTCGCCGCCATCGAGGGAGAACCCGGGGACTTGGCGCACCATGTCGAGCGCCGTCTGCGGATTGTACTGAGCGAAATACGCCGCCTCGTAGCCAACGCGATCAGCCGAGCTTGTCGGCGTTACCGTGGAGCAGGTGGGTTGTGGCGTGCAGTCCGGCAAAACGGGGGCCTGCGTCGTTCCATCCTGTGCGTAGGCGACGCCGGTCAAAGCCAGCGCCGAAACCATCATGCGGCCGAACATTCTCTTCCCCTCCCGTCGCCGTCTCCCGCGGCGTGCGACTTCCGCTTCATGCGGTGCTGCATGTTTCAGGATGATTGCAGCGCTGTTCTTGGACGCGATCAGGGCGGGCTTTTTCGGGGCAGGTGCAGCCGATTGCGACGAAGCGGCGGGCGCGCGCGACGGCTGAAAAAGCGAAAGCGCCGCTGAGTGTGACCCCAGCGGCGCTCCGTAGTCTTGGAAGGGAAGAACGTTACTTCTTCTTCTTCGCCTTGGCTTTGGTTTTCGCGCCAGCCTTGGCAACCTTCGCCGTCTTCTTTTTCGCAGCCATAGTATCAACCTCCCCAAACAGTGGGATGCTTCTAGCTCTGCGACGATTCTCTAAATTGTAAATGACCGGCGGAGTTCTAGGTCCCGCCGACAGTCAGCCCGGTGATGTAGAGTGTCGGCTGTCCGACACCGACCGGCACGCTCTGTCCGGCCTTGCCGCACGTGCCGACTCCCTCGTCCAATTTGAGATCGTTGCCGATCATCGTGACGCGCGTGAGCGCGCTCGGACCATCGCCGATCAGCGTCGCGCCCTTGATCGGATATTTGATCTTCCCGTCTTCGACGAAGTACGCCTCCGTGCATTGGAAGACGAACTTGCCGGAGGTGATATCGACCTGACCGCCTCCGAAATTAACCGCGTAAACGCCGCGCTTCAGGGAAGCGAGGATTTCGCCCGGGTCCTTGTCGCCGGCGGTCATGAAGGTGTTGGTCATGCGCGGCATCGGCCGGTGGGCGTAGCTTTCGCGCCGGCCAGAACCAGTCGGCGCGACGCCGGTGAGGCGCGCGTTCAGGCGATCCTGCAGATAGCCTTTGAGAATGCCGTCTTCGATCAGAACCGTGCGCTGAGTCGGCGTGCCTTCATCGTCGATGGTGAGCGAGCCGCGCCGGTTTTCGAGCGTGCCGTCATCCACAACTGTTACACCGGGCGCCGCGACGCGCTGCCCGATCATGCCCGAAAAAGCGCTGGTGCCTTTACGGTTGAAGTCGCCCTCGAGCCCGTGGCCGACGGCCTCGTGCAGCAACACGCCAGGCCAGCCGGGGCCGAGCACGACATCCATCTCGCCCGCAGGCGCCGGTTCGGCGTCGAGATTCACGAGCGCGATTCGCAGCGCTTCGTCCGCGAGCGCCTTCCAGCGGTCAGGCGCGATGAACACCTCGTACGGCTCACGCCCGCCCGCGCCGGCCGATCCACTCTCGCGGCGGCCATCGCGTTCGACCGTGATGGAGACGTTCACCCGCACCAGCGGGCGGTGGTCGGTAAGCTTCGCGCCATCGGGGCGGAGGATGGTGAGGCCACGGCGCGCGCCGGAAAGGGTCGCCGAGACCTGCACGACGCGCGGGTCCTTGGCCCGGCAATAGGCGTCGATCTCGGCCAGGAGGTCGGTCTTGTCGGTGAAGGAGGGCGCTTCGATCGGGTCGAAGTCCCGATAGAGCTGCCGGTTCACTTTGGCCGGGCTCACATCAAGCGTGCCGGTATGGCCAAGTTTCACGGCTGCGGCCGCTTCGGCGGCCCGCGAAACTGCCTCGGTCTCCAGAACGCTGGCATGGCCGTAGCCCGCACGCTCGCCCGCGACGATGCGAAGCCCGAAGCCCTGCGTCGCATCGAATGACGCCGACTTCAGCCGGCCATCGTCCCAATGGAAGCTTTCCGCCCGGGTGTCCTCAGCGAAGATTTCGCCGTCATCGGCGCCTTTGGCGGCGTCGGCGAGAATGCGCGCCGCTGCATCCCAATCCATTTCCGCTGCGCGTTCGGGGGTAGCGGAAAGCCCATCGGCCATATCGTGCGTCTCCGGGAGAAAGAGTGTCCGCTCTATATAGTCCCGGAGTCGCCCCGCGCCGTAGCCGGAATGGTCGAAAACTGTAAGTTACTGATTTTACTGACTTGAAGTGCCGGTTTGGCGGGCTTGCAGGTTTTCGCGCCGCTGGCGCGCGAAGCGCTGCAGCTCAGCATTGGCAGGACCCCAATCCGGGTAGATTTCCAATGCGGTATTATAATCCTCATAGGCGCCGCGATAGTCGCCCAGGGCTTCACGCGCCACCCCGCGATTGAAATAGGCCTTATACGGCTCCTGCACGTCGAGCCCGAGCGCCTCGGTAAAAGCCGCAATGGCCGGCCCGTAGCGGCGAAGCTGTAGCAGCGCCGCGCCGCGATTGACCTGCGCCTCCGCGTGACGCGGTTGAATGCGCAGGACGGCGTCGAAATCTTGCAGCGCCTGCTCATTTTCTTGCCGGCGCATATAGGTGACGCCGCGGTTGATCCGCAAAAGCACTTCCGCAGCCTGTGTCAGGTGCCGGTATCCCAGCGCTTCGGTGCAACGATCGATCGTTGCATCGCTAGTATCGCCGCGCATGACCTGATCGCTGCAGCGCCGTGCATTGGGGTCCCGTCCGACGACGGTCACGGCCGATGGGTCGGAGCGCTGCGCCATGGCGAGGTCAGCGAAGGGCGCCGCCGCGGCCGCTGCCGCGAACGCCAGAATCGCTGTTGAGAAGCGCCTTGGAAGCCAAGCGCGGCTCATGCTAGCACCCCATCCGGTTGGAGACTTACAAACCCGCAAGGCGCGGTCGAATGCCGCGCCCGGCGACTATAGGCGTGAGCTTCGGCGCGCGCCATACCGGCGCTGAATCTCAAGGGAGGAGAACTGCGTGAAGCGAGGGGCTTGGATCGCAAGCATCGCCGCTGGTGCGATGTCATTTGCGGGCGCTGCGCACGCGACGCTGCTGCAGGGGCAGCCGACTCCGGAGGCTGTGAATCTGCAGCCTGCGGCGACGCAAATCATGCGCGACATCACGAGTTTTCATGATTTCCTCCTGTGGATCATCATAGCGATCTCTATTTTCGTGGCCGCGCTTCTGGTGTGGGTCATGCTCCGGTTTAACCGGCACGCAAACCCGACGCCGAAGAAGTTCACACACAACATGTTCGTTGAAGTGGTGTGGACAGTAATCCCCGTTCTCATCCTTGTCGCGATCGCATGGCGTTCCTTCCCGCTGATCTACGAACAAGAACGCATCCCCGAAGCTGAACTGACGCTGAAGGTGACTGGCAATTCCTGGTTCTGGAACTTCGAGTATCCTGACGCTGGCGTAACAATCGCGGCGAACTTGCTTCCCGAAGAGGACGCGCGCGCTCAAGGCCGTCCGTATTTGCTCGCCACCACCGAGCCGCTGCTTGTGCCCGTCGATACCACGGTGCGCGTGCTCGTCACGTCGAACGACGTCATTCACGCGTTTGCGGTGCCAGCTTTCGGGGTCAAGGAAGACGCCATCCAGGGCCGCGTGAACGAGACTTGGTTCCGCGTCGACACGCCCGGCACTTATTACGGCCAGTGCTCTGAACTCTGCGGCGTGAACCACGCCTACATGCCGATCGAAATTCGCGCGGTGCCGCGTGAGGAATTCGATGCGTGGATCGCGGCGCAAGGCGGCGCCTTTGCGTCCGCCGAGCCTGCAGACGAGGGCGCAACCACCACTGAACAACCGGCCGCCGCGCCGTCGGCGACGCCGACGCGCTGAGGAGCATAGGACTATGACGCACGAAGCTGCTCACGCCGCGGATCATCACGAAGATCACCGCCCCAGCCTCTACGACTGGAAGCGCTGGGTCTATTCGACGAACCATAAGGACATCGGCACGATGTACCTTGTGTTCGCGATCATCGCCGGTCTCATCG
The DNA here is from genome assembly GCA_937967425.1 of uncultured Caulobacteraceae bacterium. Next base: position 2,214 of record CALBST010000233.1, on the reverse strand, counting down.
GCGGTGCGCTCTCCGGCTTCATCCGCTGGGAGCTCGCGGAACCGGGCGTTCAGGTTTTCACCGAAGGCTCGATGCTGGCCAACATGCTCGGCATGGATTCCAATCACAGCTACAACGTGGCTGTGACCATGCACGGCCTGATCATGATCTTCTTCATGGTCATGCCGGCGATGATCGGCGGCTTCGGCAATTGGTTCGTGCCGCTGATGATCGGCGCGCCGGACATGGCGTTCCCGCGCATGAACAACATTTCGTTCTGGTTGCTGCCGGCGTCGTTCACGCTCGCGATCCTGTCGATGGTCGTGCCGGGCAACGGTGATTGGCATGGCTTCGGCGGCGGCTGGACGCTCTACGCGCCGCTCTCAACGTCGATGGCCCACCACAGCGGCCCATCGATGGATCTGCTGATCCTCTCGCTCCACATCGCCGGTGCGAGCTCGATCCTCGGCGCCATCAACTTCATCACCACCATCTTCAACATGCGCGCACCGGGCATGACGCTGCACCGCATGCCGCTGTTCGTGTGGTCGATCCTCGTCACCGTCTGGCTCTTGGTTCTCTCGCTCCCGGTCCTCGCCGGCGCGCTGACCATGCTGCTGACCGACCGCAACTTCGGCACGCAATTCTTTGAAGCGGCCGGCGGCGGCGATCCGGTCATGTACCAGCACTTGTTCTGGTTCTTCGGTCACCCCGAAGTGTACATCCTCATTCTGCCGGGCTTCGGCATGATCTCGCAGATCGTCTCGACGTTCTCGAAGAAGCCGGTGTTCGGGTATCTCGGCATGGCCTACGCCATGGTTGCGATCGGCGTGATCGGCTTCGTCGTGTGGGCTCACCACATGTACACGGTCGGCATGGGGCTCGATCTCGAGGCCTATTTCATCGCCGCCACGATGGTCATCGCGGTGCCAACGGGCATCAAGATCTTCTCGTGGATCGCGACGATGTGGGGCGGCTCGATCAGCTTCACCGTGCCGATGATGTGGGCGATCGGCTTCATCTTCCTGTTCACGGTTGGCGGCGTCACCGGCGTCGTGCTTGCGAATTCCGGCATCGATACGGCGCTGCACGACACCTATTACGTCGTCGCGCACTTCCACTACGTGCTCTCGCTCGGCGCCGTGTTCGCGATCTTCGCGGGCTTCTATTATTGGATCCCGAAGATGAGCGGCTACCGCTACAACGCCTTCCTCGGCGGCCTGCACTTCTGGCTGATGTTCATCGGCGTCAACATTGTGTTCTTCCCGCAGCACTTCCTTGGTCTGCAGGGCATGCCGCGCCGCTACATCGATTATCCGGAAGCCTTCACTTACTGGAACCACATCAGCTCGATCGGTTACCTGATCACCGTCGCGGGCGTGGCCGTGTTCCTGGTCATGCTGGTGGAAATGTTCATGGTCCGCCGCAAGGCCGGCGCCAATCCGTGGGGCGAGGGCGCAACCACGCTCGAGTGGACGCTCTCCTCGCCGCCGCCCTTCCACCAGTTCAACGAACTGCCGGTGATCAAGCCGGATACGCATCACTAGGAGGCAATAGTCGGTAGGGAGTAGTCAGTAGGGTTCGCAGCCACTGGCTACTCGCTACTGACCACTGACTGGAGCCCATGACAAACGTCGCAGTTGAACACCGGACGCTTGCGGCAAGCGCCTCAGACTACATCGCGCTGCTGAAGCCGCGCGTGATGTCGTTGGTCGTGTTCACGGGCCTCGTCGGCTACATGGCCGCGCCTGGCCATGGCGACTTCGTGTTGGGCTTTGCTGCGATCCTTTCGATCGCGGTCGCCGCCGGCGCCTCCGGCGCGCTCAATATGTGGTTCGATAGCGATATCGATGCTGTGATGAGCCGCACGCGTTCGCGTCCCATCCCCGCCGGCCGTGTGCCGCGCGAGGAAGCGTTGATGCTGGGGCTCATCCTGTCGGGGCTCAGCGTCGTTACGATGCAACTCGCGGCGAACACGCTCGCCGCCGGTCTGCTGGCGTTCACGATCTTCTTCTACGCCGTTGTTTACACGATGTGGCTGAAGCGCTCGACGCCGCAGAACATCGTCATCGGCGGCTTGGCTGGCGCGCTGCCGCCGGCGATCGCTTGGGCGGCGAAGGCGGGTTCGCTCTCGATCGATCCGATCCTGATGGTCGCGATCATCTTCTTCTGGACGCCGCCGCACTTCTGGGCGCTCTCGCTTCTGCAGAAGAACGACTACGCCGCCGCCCGCGT
>CALBST010000232.1 GCA_937967425.1 uncultured Caulobacteraceae bacterium | reverse complement strand
TAGAGTCCGCTTTTCGCCGGGAGGAGACCTAGCCCAGTTGGGTCAGCCGAACGAATTGCAGGTCCGCGAGATCGACGCCTTCGAGCGGGTTTTCATCCACGGTCCAGCCTTCGATTGTTTCGAGATAGCCGTCTCCATCGGTGTCCCAAAGGACGATGCCCAAGCCGTGCTCGATACCATCGACCTCGAAATGCGCGCCTTGATGGCTTAGCGGCACCGGCGAGCACTTCGCGCGATCCACCTTCACTCTCGTGTAAAAGCCGACAATTGTATTGATGCGGTCCACGACTTCCGCAGAAGCGATCTGTTCGCGGAACGCGTCAGCCTTCGCTCCGAACAGCGGTGCAGTGCTTTCGAGCGCCCGTCGCTCGAAATCCGTGAAAGTAGGAAACGGGCGGACAAGCGGGTTCGTCGGCCAATTCCCCGGTCATCCACCCTTCGCGGTTCGGCTTCGGCCCGCTCATGGCGTCAACCTACCTTCGTGCTCGCGCCGCGCCAATGTCCGCTTCGGACCGACAGCAGACTCAAAACAAAAACCCCCGCTTTCGCGGGGGCAGGCCGAGGGGATGGCCTTGAGATCAGTGGTGGGAGAGGAGCTTGTTGAAGGGTTGGTGGATCACCACACGCCCTGACCGACGCCGCCATCCATGGTCATGGACGCGTTGAACGTGGTTTCGGACTGGGTGGTGCGGGTTTCGGTGTCGCGGATGCGGACCATCTTGTCGCCCGGGCCGTGACGGCGGAGCAGCGAGCGCTCGTTGCACGGGCGGCGGACTTGCTGGGTGCGGCACTCGACGCGGCCGCCTTCGTACCAGAGCGCCTGGCCGGCTTCGCAATCGTAGCTTTGGCCGCCGACGGTGTAGCGCATGCGCGTGCCCGACATGCAGCGGAAGATTTCGCCGCGATAGTCTTCACGCACATCGCGGCCGCCGAAGGTTTGCGAGGCCGGATGCGGGTTGCCCTGCGCATCGTAGCAGATGGCTTGGATCAAGAGATCGCGCTCGCGTGCGACAGTCTCGCTGCGCGCGCTGGCTTCCATGACAGCGAAAGCGCCAGCTTGAACCTGGGCCGAGGCGCCCGACTCCATCACCATGTTCTGGCGGATGATAGTGTCGCCGGTGCGGACGTTGGCGATGGCGATCGCGGTGGCGCTGGCTTGCGCATGAGCGCGGGCGCCGGCGTTCACCACAACAATATTCGGCGGCGGCACATTCGGCGGCGGCACCACAACGACCGGACGCTCGCAGCACGGTGTCGGCGGCGGCGGCGGTGGCGGCGTGGGATTGCAGCCTGAATGGCACGGCGGACGCGTCGGGCAGCCGCCATTGCCGCAAGCCGACGCGTCAGTCGGCAGCAAGAAGAGTCCGAGCGCTGCGACGCCAAACGCGATCGCGGCCAGGATGTACCGGGTTGGAACGGTCATACGCCGTTGCTCCTTAATTTCGCCGGACATGGTGCAAGCAGGAGGCCACGCCTCGCTTGGAGCGGGAAAGCGCACCGGAAAAATCCGAAATTCCCTTGGCCCGCTTGGGCGCGAGCCTTGCGTGGCGACGGACGCACTCGAACACAAATCACGGCGCTTAAGATTAATGATGGGGGAAGAGACCTTTCATCCCGACACACGGGCTCTGCTCGCCTACGGGCGAGCGCTCGCGGGTGCGGCCGGCGCGACGCCCAAGAAAGGCGGCGCGGACCACGTGCTTGAGCGCCTGTTCGTGATCGAGCGGACCAAGGATGGACGCATGCCGATCCGAACGTTCGGGCAGGACTTGGTCAAAGTGTTCGGCCGCGATCTGCGCGAGCACGACTTCTCACGTTTCTTCCTGGCGCCCGACCTCGCCCTGGTGAATGCGCTCATCGATGCATGCGCCGCGGCCAACGAGCCGGCGATCGCGCGCGTGACGGCGGAAACGGTGTGCGGACGTAAACTCGGCGCCGAGATCCTGCTGACGCCGCTCAAGGTCGACGCGACTTTGGGCAACCGCTATCTCGGCCTCTTCCAGTCGCTGGGCGGCGACCCGTTCCTCGATGGACGGACGGTGCAGTTCCTGCGGCTGGGCTCATTGCATCCGCCGCAGGCCAAGGCGCCCAGCACCATGCGGCTCGTCGTGGTGAACGATTAAGCGCGCGACGCAAGCGCCGCACGAATGCTGACGACGATCCCATCGTAATCGTAAGGCTTCGGCGCGTAGGCGCTCACATTCCGGCAAACCTGCTTGGCGGCGTCCAATGAACTTGTAACGCCGGAGGTGAGCACGACAGGCACGCCGGGCGCGTGCTCCTGCAGCCATTGCGCCAGACCAAGCCCATCCATATCGCCTGGCATGGTCACATCGGAAAACACGAGATCGACTTTGAGGCCAGAGAGGATGAGATCCTGCGCCTCGCCCGCACTACCGGCTTCGGCAACTTTGAATCCGCATGAACGCAAATGATCCGCGGCCGCCATCCGGATCAGCACTTCGTCTTCGACGACGAGCACGAGCGGCTCAGCGTCTGCGTGCTGTTCAGGCATTAGGTCTTCCGCCGGACTCATTTGCTCCTCACCCCTGACGATAATGCCCCTCAACCGCCTTGGTTCCCGACGCTTGACACATCAGCGCCGCGTTTTGACCGCGCCCCGTTCATGAGACGGTAATCTACGGAACCAACAAAATTGTCGAGCCGTTTTGCAGATGGCGGGGCGCCACTCGCGAAGGACCCCATGGCATCAAGCAAAATCCTGCGAACGGAACTTTCTGTTCTTCTGGTCGAAGCAGACGTGCTGGTGCGGTACGTGCTGGCCGAACATCTGCGCGCCTGTGACATCAAGGTCGTCGAAGCCGCCAATGCCGACGACGCCAAGGCCATATTCATCGCGGGACCGAACATTCATATCATGCTGAGCGATGCTCAGCTCGCTGGCGAAGGATCCGGCTTCATACTTGCGCAATGGGTGCGGCGTCACCGGCAGGGCGTTGAGACGATGCTGACTGGTTCCATCGCCAGCAAGGTGCAGGCGGTTCTCGATATCAGCGCGCGCGTACCCGAGTGCGCACCGGGCGATGCGACATCCATTGCGGCAAAACTCAACGCCATGCTGGCGGAACGTAAGCGGCGTTTGCGGCAACAAGCCAAAGCAGCGCCGATAAGGCGCCGGCGTGCGCGCGCCTAGTGCTGCGGCGCGCGGCGCCCGAGCGCGCGGCTGATGCCGATAAGCAATAGCGCGCCCAGCATGAACGCCACCACCAAACCAACAAGATTGAGCGCGATCTGCGCGTAGCTAGCGGTCGTCGGGTCCATGAAGAAGTACGGATAAAACCCATCAAACGCGCCGCGCGTCAGGCCGTAGACGGCATAGGCCAGCGGCCACGCCGCAGCGAACATGGCATGACCCCACTTCAATCCGCCATGCGGACGCAGAGCCCAAAACAGCAGGAAGAGCAGCGGCACGACATTGTGCACGATGACATCGGCCACCTTCTGCCAGCCCTGCGGATCCCAGCGCGAGGCGAGCAGCAGATTGTAGACGATGCACACGAACATGATCGAGGTGACCGCCATCAGCTCGACACGCGGCGCATTGAGACCAGTGAGGCTATCCGGCTTTAGCGCTGCGCGGGCGAAGACGAGCGTCACAAACGTGTTCGTCAGCAGCGTGAAGTAGGCGTAGAAGCGCCACAGCACGTCGAGCGCCGAGGCGCCGTTCGCACTCATATCGGCATAGAGCAGCCAATACTGGAGCCCGAGGCCGAAGACGCCCAACAGCGCGCCGCAAGCTGCAAGAACTCGCGCGGCGGACTTCACACGGCCACCCGCTCATCTTCCGCGATCGGCGCGTCCTGGGGCGGCAGGAACGGCTTGCCGCGCAGCAGGTCCGAGATCTTCTCGGCGATCATGATCGTCGGTGCGTTGGTGTTGCCGCCGATGAGCGTCGGCATCACGGACGCATCGATAACCCGCAGATTCTCGACACCGCGCACGCGCAGCTGTTCGTCCACCGGCGCTTTTGCATCCACACCCATGCGTACGGTGCCGACAGGGTGATAGATGGTCTCGCCGTTCTGGCGGATCCAAGCGTCGATCTCGCTATCGGTCCGAACGTGATCGCCCGGCGCGAACTCCGGACCACGATAGAGATCGAGCGCGCTCTGCTTGACGATGTCACGCACGATACGAACGGAATCGCGCATCGTGCGGCGGTCGTTTTCTTCCGCCAGATAGCGCGGGTCGATGGCCGGCGCATCGTAGGGATTGAGGGAGGCGAGCGTGACTGTGCCTCTGCTCTCCGGCCGCAACTGGCACGCATGGATGGTGAAAGCATCGCGATCGGCCTTGACGCGTGCGTGGTCGCGCATCTGTGCGTTCACGAGATGGAGCTGGATGTCGGGGCGATCCAGTTCGCCGCGCGTCTTGAGGAACGCGCCGGCGTGCAGGTGGTTGGTGCGGCCGTGACCCTGCTTGGTGAGCAGATACTGAATGCCGATCATAGGCTGCTTCAGGCCCTTGGTCAGCGAATACATCGAGAGCGGCTTGGTCATCTCGTAGATGACGCAGACATCGAGGTGATCTTGCAGATTCTTGCCGACGTCCGGTGAGTCGTGAACGACCGTGACGCCGGCCTTCTGCAACTCAGCGGCGGGGCCAATGCCGGAGAGCAACAGCAAGTGCGGCGATTGGAACGCGCCGCCACAGACTAAAACTTCGCGCTTGGCGTAGACGTTCTGCGCCGGCTTGCCGCGACCGGCGGAGAACTCAACGCCGATGGCTTTCTTGTTCTCGATCAGAATGCGATGCGCGTGCGCGCCGGAAATGACCTTGAGGTTTGGACGGCCGATGACGGGCCTTAAATAAGCGGCTGAAGCGCTCCAGCGCTCGCCGTCACGGATGGTGAGGTGATAGGGACCGACGCCTTCTTGCTGACGGCCGTTGAAGTCGCGGGTGACCGGGTAGCCGGCCTGCGCGCCGGCTTGAATGAAGGCTTTGTAGATCGGATGGCCTGGGGGCCCGCGCGAAACCCAAAGCGGACCGCCTTCACCGTTCCAGCTATCGCCGCCATCTTCGTGATGCTGCGAGCGCTTGAAGTACGGCAGGACGTCCGCATAGCCCCAGCCGGTAAGGCCCATCTGGCGCCATTGATCGTAATCGCGCGCGTGGCCGCGAATGTAGATCATACCGTTGATGGCGGACGAGCCGCCCCAGCCGCGCCCACGCGGCTGATAGAGACGGCGCCCGTCCATGAATTGCTGCGGCGTGGTCTCGAAGCCCCAGTTGGAGACGCCCTTCTGGGCGATCAGATTGCCGACGCCCGCCGGCATCTTCACCAGCAGGCTTTCATTCTTGCCGCCGGCTTCGAGCACCGCGACGGTGACGTTCGGATCTTCGGTCAGCCGGTTGGCCAGCACGCACCCGGCCGAACCAGCGCCCACAATGATATAGTCGAAGCGATCGCCGCCCTCGGTCTCAGCCACTGTTTCCGTCCCTTAAGGTCTTTTGTTGCCGGAAGCTTTGCGCGCCCAGCAGCCCGGCGCCAAGCCCTGCCCCGCCGTCAAAGCTTAAGCAAACGTTTACGGTGAAGCGGCATTAATGGCGTCATGTCCGCCGCCCCAAAGATTGACGTCGCCGCCGCCGCCCGCCGCCTTGCCGCCGCGTCGGTCGGCATCCGCGAGCGCCGCCGCTTCCGCCGCATGCCGATCGAGGTGAACGGGCGTCTCATGGATCCGCTAGGCCGTGAGCACGATTGCCGGACGGCGGACATCTCTCCGGGCGATATCCGCATCGCCGCGCCGATCTTGCCGCAGATTGGAGAGCGCGTCGTCATTTACCTTGCCGGCTTCGGCCGCGTCTCTGGCCACGTCGCCCGCAAGTGCGGCGAGGGCGAAGTCGCCATTATCTTCGATTTCACCGCCCACAAGCGCGAGAAGATGGCCGAGCAATTGACGCTCGCCGTTAACCGTGACCTCGGCATCGAGGAGCCGGCGCATCGGGCGGCGATCGCCGATGGCTCGCAAATGATCAAACTCGAGTTCGAGACCGGCGAAGCCTACGAAGGCGAAGTCGTCGACTTCTCTCTGGCCGGCATCACTATAAAGAGCAGACGTCCGCCGCCACTGATTGGCGTGTGGGTGCGCGCCGGCAACGTCTATGGCCGCGTGGCGCGTTTGATCGAGGGCGGCTTCGCCATCGACCTCGAGCCGCGCAAGCATGGCTAATAGGAACTTTCTGAAAACTCCGGCATAGCGATTGCAGGCCTCCGGTTTCGCCGGAGGCGCGAGACGCGTCTCCGTTCTGAAACGGAGCAAAGCCGTGAGTGACGTCGTCACGCTAAAGACAGCAACTGCCACAAAATGGTGGGTGCAGATCCGCGGCCGGGCCTTCGGCCCGTACACGATTGAGCAAATGGCGACCTTCCTTGCCGAAGGCCGCGTGCGCCCGACTTCACTCGTTTCAGACAACGGCAAGGACAATTGGACCGAAGCGCGCCGGGTGATGGCGCTGCGCGGTCTGCGCAAGCCTGCCGCCGCGAACGACGCTGAAGAAGCGGCGAACGTGTTCGTGCATGCCGAAATTTTCTCTGGCGCCTGGACGCCGTTCATGGCGGCGCTCGAAAGCATGGGCTTCGTCTGCGACCTGGGCCCAGGCCTCTGGCTCGTCCGCACGCGCTACACCTCGGGCGTCATCCGCAACACGCTCTCGCAAACGCTGGAGCGCGGCGATCGTTTTGTCGTGATCGACGCGACGCGCGATCGCCTGGCCTGGTTCAACCTCGGCCCGGAAACCGACGTCCGCATCGGCAAAGTCTGGAACGGCCCGCTGCGGGCCGAAGCGACCAACGACGC
>CALBST010000231.1 GCA_937967425.1 uncultured Caulobacteraceae bacterium | reverse complement strand
TCATCGTTCGAAACTCTCACGAGGCCGGGACGGCCCGCTCAGCACATGGGCGGTAGGCGTTGCGATACAAGGGGTGTGAGTGCGCCCCGATGTCGCCTTGGGCTTCGCGAGGCTAAATCAGCCCGCCGAGCGGTGAACTTGGGTCGGCGTACTTTTTCTTGGGCATGCGGCCGGCGAGGTAGGATTCGCGGCCGGCAATCACGGCGTGCTTCATGGCGCGGGCCATGCGCACGGGGTCCTTCGCTTCGGCGATGGCGGTGTTCATGAGGACGCCGTCGACGCCGAGCTCCATCGCCACCGTTGCGTCGCTCGCCGTGCCGACGCCGGCGTCGACGATGACAGGCACTTTGGTTTGTTCGACGATGAGGCGGATGTTCACTGGGTTTTGGATGCCGAGACCCGAGCCGATCAGAGAGCCGAGCGGCATGATGGCGACGCAGCCGGCGTCTTCGAGCTTCTTGGCGTACACGGGATCGTCGCTGCAATAGACCATCACGTCGAAGCCTTCGGCGACGAGGATTTTGGCGGCGGAGAGCGTCTCTTCCATGTCGGGATAGAGCGTTTTCTGGTCGGCGAGGACTTCGAGCTTCACCAGTTTCCAATCGCCGGCTTCGCGCGCGAGGCGGAGCGTGCGCAACGCTTCGTCGGCGGTGAAGCAGCCGGCTGTGTTGGGCAGGAAGGTCGTCTTCTTCGGATCGATGTGATCGGTGAGACGCTCTTTGCTTGGGTCAGAGAGATTCACACGCCGCACGGCGACAGTGACGATCTCGGCGCCGCTCGCTTCAAGCGCGGCGGCATTTTCGGCGTAGGTTTTGTACTTGCCGGTGCCGATGATGAGGCGGGAGTTGTAGCTCTTGCCGGCGATATTCAGTGTATCGGTCATTGAGAGCGATCTTCCAGGCACGGGCCGAAGACATCGGGTGAAACGATTGCGAGGGGGCTAAAGCCATTGTCCGGTTCAAGCAGTCGGCCCTCCTCAGCAAGTGCGCGCGCATCGCGGCGCGGTATCTGGGGTGAGCGCTCTGCTTGTGCAGCCGCCTCGGCGCTCGTGTGGAACGGCCAGCCTTGATAAATTGCTCTCACGCCACGCTGGGTATCGTAGAAGAACACCGTGTTGTAGCCATCCGTGGCGACCGCGAAGGCGTGGTCTGGGTCTCCCATGTCATGGGGACCGCGCGTGATCGGGATACGCGCAACGACGCGCGTGGTCGTGGCGCCCACTGTCCATGCATCGCCGACTTCAATAGAGGCACAGCGTTTCGGCAACACGACGCTGAACCATTGTTCGCGCAGGCAGTAGAACTCATCGGTTGAACAGTCCACCAGCGTCGAGACCATGTGCGACCCCGCAGGCGCGGACACGCCGCGCCAGAAATCGAAATAGTAAGAGCCAAACACAAATATGCCGCGCTCGGACCACCCATTCTGACGCCGCTCCTGCGCATCAGCCGTCGGCGAGACAAGGATGAGCGCCAGCAAAACCGTGAGAAGCATCCGCATCAACCACCCCCAACAAATTGGACGATCTCCAACTGATCGCCCTCGACCAGAACAATCTGAGACCACAGCGATTTTGGGGCGATTTCGCGGTTGCGTTCGAC
>CALBST010000230.1 GCA_937967425.1 uncultured Caulobacteraceae bacterium | reverse complement strand
AAAGGGCGCCGGAGTGATCCGGCGCCCTTAAGCTTGTCAGCGCGGTGGAAGGCTCAGCCTTCCTTCTTCTTCATGAAGCCGCCGAACTTGTCGTTGAAGCGCGAGACGCGGCCGCCGCGGTCGATCAGCGTCTGGTTGCCGCCGGTCCAGGCCGGGTGCGACTTCGGGTCGATGTCGAGCGCCAGAGTCGCGCCTTCCTCGCCGTAGGTCGAACGGGTCTTGAAGGTCGTGCCGTCGGTCATGGTGACCGTGATGAAGTGGTAGTCGGGATGGCCTTCGGCTTTCATGACCCAGAATCCTGCGCGCCCCCGAAAAGGGGGAGAAAATTGGAAGCGGGGCTGATAGCTGAAGGCGGCGGGGGAAGCAAGGGCGGACCATGATCTGGCTGTTCGTAGGCGTAATTGGCGGCTTGGCGGTGGTCGGCGTGGCCGCTTGGGCCAGGGGCGAGCGCAAGAAGGTCGAGGCCGAGGCGGCGGCCCGTAAGGAACGGGCGCGGCTGCAGGCCGAAGAAGCGCAGCTCCTGGCGCGGCTGAAGCAGGAGAAAGGCGAGGCCTAATGGCCCAGGCCGGGTACTCGGGCACGCCGCTGGCCAAGAAGCTTGGGCTCAAGCCGGGCGAGCCGCTGTGGGCCTCGCATATGCCCGCTTCGGTGAAGTCGGTGCTCGATAAGGAGGTTGGCCCTCGCTATTTGACGCGGCCGACGAAAGCGCTGGCGGCGGCGCACATCTTTCATACGAGCGCCGCCAAGCTCGCGGCGGAGCTTAAGAGCTTGCGCGGCAAGCTCGCGCCGGACGGGATGATCTGGGTGTCGTGGCCGAAGAAGGCTGCGAAGGCCGAAACCGACATCACCGAGGACACGATCCGCAAGGTCGCGCTGCCGCTGGGCTACGTCGATGTGAAAGTCTGTGCCGTGGATGAGACGTGGTCGGGCCTAAAGCTCGTGATCCGCAAAGCGCTACGCTAGCCACGAGTCTGGACCGCCGGCGCCTTGCCGGCATTTTAAACACGACGCACAGTGGTTATTTCCACCAATGCCGGCGAGGGTGCCGGCGGTCCAGACACTATGCCGCCACTTGCGGCTTTGCCTTCACCGGCGTCGAGTCCGGCACCACGCGCAGCAGGAACGGGTTGAGCGCGATCGAGATCAGCGCCGCCGCGAGGATCAGGTTGTAGGTTTCTCGCGACATAACTTCGAGCTGAAGACCGAGGCCCGCCAGCACGAACGAAAACTCGCCGATCTGCGCGAGACCGAGCGCCACGAGCGCGCTCGCTTGCGGCGGCTGCTTCATCGCGCGCATGAGCGCGTAGGCGAGCAGAGCTTTGCCCACGATGACCACGGCGACGATCGCGGCGACCGCGAGCGGCTGGCGCACGATCACGGACGGATCGAACAACATGCCGACGGCGACGAAAAACAGCACCGCGAACGTGTCGCGCAGCGGCAGCGAGTCTTCGGCCACTCTGTGAGAGAAGCGCGAACCGTTGAGGGCCAAGCCCCCGAGGAAGGCGCCGAGCGCAAAGCTGGCGTCGAACCAGAAATAGGCGGCCCAGGCGACGCCAAGCGCCAGCGAAAGCGTCCCGAGCGACAGCAGCTCGCGCGATTTGGCGTGCGCCACCTGAACGATGAGCCAGGGAAACAGGCGCCCGCCGACAACCAGCATCAGCGCCACAAAGCCGGCGATCTTCAGGAACGTGATCCCGAGCGCGCCGAGCAGCGGGACGATCGAGATATCGGCCTCCTCGGCCGCGATCACCGAGACGATCGCGGGAAGCACGACAATCGCCAGCACGATGAACACGTCTTCGATCAGCAGCCATGAAATGCCGATGCGGCCTTCTTCGGTCTTGATCGCGCGTTTGTCCTCCATCGCGCGCAGGAAGACGATGGTGCTGGCGATGGAGAGCGAAGCGCCGAGCACGAAACTCTCGACCGGCGCCATGCCGAGAAGCAGCCCGCTGATGTAGCCGACAGCGCCGGACGCCAGCGTGTGCATGACGGAACCCGGAACCGCGACCCAACGGACCGACCAAATGTCATCAATGGAAATTTTGAGGCCGACGCCGAACATCAGCAGGATGACGCCGATCTCTGAGAGCTGAAGCGCTAGTTCCGTGTTGGCGGTGAAGCCCGGCGTGTAGGGGCCAACGGCGAGCCCCGCGAGCAGGTAGCCGACAATCGGCGAGAGCCGCAGACGCGAGGCGATGAAGCCGAAGACGAAAGCGAGCACGATCGCGGCCACGAGGGTCGAGATCAGTGCGTACTTGTCTTCCATTCCGGCTCTGCTCCCTCCGTGTGACCAATAACGCACGCCGGCAAGGCCGCATGCAAGGCGCGCCATCGATTTTCTGTGCTGTCAGGAACTGACAGGGGCGCTCGGAGCTATAGCCCCACTGCAGCCGTTGCTTCCGCCTGACGCTTCGCCAGCGCTTCCGGCGAGAAACCCTCGACGCTTTCCGCAAACATCCGCCCGAAATTGAGTTCCGCGCGTAAATGCAGAAACGCGGCGCCGAGCCCGATGGCGGCGCGGTCCATGAACACGAACTCGCGCGGGATCAGCACCGGGCCCAGTGTCTTCAGGCGCTTGCGCACTTCGAACGCTTCGCGGCGGCCATACTCGGCGGGCGGCACGTTGTCGGCAATCGTGCGCACGCGATCTTCGAGCAGCGGGCCGTAGATGAAGCGCGCCCACATGGTCAGCGCTTCGATCAGGTCGGCGTTCAAATTCTTGAAGCCCCAGATCTCATAGGAATGCGCGACCTGGTCCATGTCCTCGGCCTTGAGGCCGCGCCAGAGGCCGACGACGCCTTCAAGGAAGCGCGCCGGGAAGATGCGGACGCAGCCGAAATCGAGAAGGTGCAGGCGCTCGGCATTATCGGTGAGCGCGTAATTGCCGAGATGCGGATCGCCGTGAATGACGCCGTAATGGGTCATCGGCCCCCACCAGGCCTTGAACAGCAGCTCTGCGATGCGGTTGCGGGTTTCTTGGGGCTCGTCGAGCCAGTGCATGAGGCCACGGCCTTCGAGCCAGGTCATGGTGAGCAAACGCTTGCTGGAAAGCTCATCCAGCGGCTCGGGCGTTCTGATGCGCGGCTCATCCGCCAGCATGCGCGAAAAGAGCCGCATGTGCTTGAGCTCGCGGCCGTAGTCGAGTTCTTCGCGCAGGCGCTCGCCGACTTCGAGAATGGCTTCAGAGGAATCGATCGAGCCGTCCATGCTCTTGAACAGGCCGAGCAGCGTTTTGAGTTGCCCAAGGTCGGCTTCGACGGCGCTGGCCATGTCTGGGTATTGCAGTTTGCAGGCAAGCGCGCGGCCATCGTGGGCGGTGGCGCGGTGAACTTGCCCGAGCGACGCAGCTGCCGCCGCTTCGCGCTCGAAGCTCGCAAACTTGGTTTCCCAATCTTCACCAAGTTCGGCGCGCATCCGCCGCTGCACGAATGGCCAGCCCATGGCGGGCGCGTGCGCCTGCAGTTTGCGGAATTCCTCTGCGTATGCTTGCGGCAGGAGATCAGGAATCGTGGAAAGCAGCTGCGCCACTTTCATCAGCGGCCCTTTGGAGCGGCCCAACGCCTGCCGCAGAGCCTTCGCCAACGCGACATTGTCTGCGCCCATCATCCGTGCGCCCACGGCGCCGGATAAATTCGCGCCAACACTCGCCACGCGTCCGATGCGCGCGGTGATGCGGTTGCGCTCTGGGTCGGGTTTGTCGTTCACATTGATACCGAAGTTTCAGATGTGCCCGCCAATACGGAGCGCGGGCGTCCTCGCCCGCATGCGTGCGATCGGACAGGCGCCAGCGCGTGTCGGTAGCGACGGCGTCGCGCGGGCGAGGACGCCCGCGCTCCATGGGGTCCGCGCTTCATGGTCATCGTGGTGAACACGGCGTTTATCTAATGCCTACGAGACATTACGGAAATCGCGTTTCGGTGTGCCATTTTAACGCGACTTGAACGTCTCATCCTTATGGTCGCCTCAACGATCAGCGTTTCCGTCAGAGAAGCGCGGCGAACTGGTTGGTGGTGAACATGGGTAAGACGATCCTCATCGTCGATGACGATCCGGCGCAGCGCCGTCTGTTGCAGGCGGCAGTCGAGCGCAATGGTTTCCTGACACGCGCGGCCGAGAACGGCTCACAAGCCGTCGAGGCTGTCGATAAGCACGCCGATATCGATATCGTGCTGCTCGACCTCGTCATGCCGGGCATGACGGGCCAGGAAGCGCTCAAGGAAATCCGTATGCGCCGCGGCGATCTGCCGTGCATCGTGCTGACCGCTTCCGGCGGCATCGATACGGTCGTCCAGGCCATGCAAGCGGGCGCGAGCGACTTCTTCGTGAAGCCGGCCTCGCCGGAGCGGATCATGGTGTCGATCCGCAATGCGCTCGAAATGTCGAATTTGAAGACCGAAGTCGTGCGCATGAAGAAGCGCGTCGCCGGTCAGATGTCGTTTGACGACATGGTCGCCAACGCGCCGGTGATGGCGCCGGTGGTCCGCATGGGCAAGCGCGCCGCGGCCTCCAACATTCCGGTGCTGATCACCGGCGAAAGCGGCGTTGGCAAGGAATTGCTGGCGCGCGCGATCCAAGGCGCTTCCGAGCGCGCGGGCCGTCCGTTCGTCACCGTGAACTGCGGCGCGATCCCGGAAAACCTGGTTGAGAGCATTCTGTTCGGCCATGTGAAGGGCAGCTTCACTGGCGCAACCGACAATCACGCAGGCAAGTTCGTTGAAGCGCACGGCGGTACGCTGTTCCTCGACGAAGTCGGCGAACTGCCGCTCGACATGCAGGTGAAGCTGCTGCGGGTGCTGCAGGAAGGCGAAGTCGATCCCGTGGGCGGCAAGCGCCCGACCAAGGTGGATGTCCGCATCATCAGCGCCACCAACAAGGATCTGGCGAAGCTCGTCGCCGACGGCGCCTTCCGCGAAGACCTCTACTATCGTCTGAACGTGTTTCCCATCGAAGCGCCGCCGCTGCGCGAGCGCAAGGATGACCTGCCGGCGCTGGTGCAGCGTTTCATCGCGCGCTTCAACGCCGAAGAGGGCCGCAACGTCCGTGGCGCATCAGCCGCGACGATGCAAATGCTTATGGACTTCGACTGGCCGGGCAACGTCCGCCAGCTAGAGAACTCAGTGTTCCGCGCCGTGATCCTCTGCGAAGGCGATCTCTTGCAGCCGGAAGACTTCCCGCAAATCTCCGGCCTGAAGCCGCTGGTCGCCGCAAACGACTCGCTGCCGCCGGAAGTCTCCGTCCCGGCGAACGATCATCATGTCACCGCCGCACACGTCGCGTTCACGGAAGTGGTGATGGCGGCCGGCGAAACGGCGCCGCAACCCGTCGCCGTGTTCGATGGCGAAGGCCATCTCCGCCAACTCGAACAGATCGAACGCGACCTGATCGAACTGGCGATTGACCACTATGCCGGCCACATGTCGGAAGTGGCGCGCCGCTTGGGTATCGGCCGCTCGACGCTCTACCGCAAACTCCGCGAATACGGCCTCGAGGAGAAGGCGGCGGCGGAGGGCTAA
>CALBST010000229.1 GCA_937967425.1 uncultured Caulobacteraceae bacterium | reverse complement strand
TTCGGCTGGGGCGCTTCGGCCGGGGCCTGCGCCATGAGAGAAATCCCCTTCGAACGCAAAGCCGCGCCCGGTGGGCCGCGCGTTTACGCCCTTTCACCTTCAGGCGCAAATACTTGCGTGCCCCCACAATGGGAGTGGGGATGTTGTCGTTTGGTTACCTCAACGGCAGCCGCAGCCATGACCGCCGCCACGATACCCGCCCCGCGCGCCGGCGCGGGCTGACGCAAAGGCGAACGCCGAAGCAGAAGCCGATGCACCACGAATTATGACAGTGGTGCTGGAATAATACCCGCCAACGCCGATGTCGGAACCGACGCCGCCCGAGCTGGCAAAGAAAGAGTTATCGAGCGTCACGGTCTCCGGGCCTGTCTCCACGACAGGCGGGGGCGGCAACGGCGCCGGCGGCGGAGGCGGTTGCGGCCGGCGCACGCGCTGGCGCGGCGGACGCGGGCGTTCAATGCCATCGGCGTAGGCAACGCTCGGCGCCACGAAGGCCGGCCCGGCGACAAGCGCCAGGGCCGCAAGGATCGCGCGGACGCGCATGAGTTCTCTCCAGAACAGAACGTGGCAGCTTCGCGCAGGCGCGCGGCGGCGTGAAGGTGCTTCGCCATGCGCGCGCGAAGTTCGCGCGACAGCGGCGTCGTTAATCAGAAATCGCTGGCGATGCCCTTGCGCTCCCAATCGCCGTAGCGCGTCGGTTCCGGACCGCTCGGCCCGCCGAGTTCCTTCTCTTGTTCCAGCTTGGCCGCCGCGGCGCGGCGTTCCTCCGCTTCGGCGAGCGCGCGTTGCGCTTCCGGTGTCAGCTTGCGCGGCGGCGGTTCTGGCGCTTCATCGGACATATTGAACCTCGCGGCCTCACTCTCGATATCTTCCTTCAAGTGAGGAGAAAGATGAACCATCTCAAGACGTACATCCTTTTGGCGGCGATGACGGCGCTGTTTGGCGCGGTCGGTTACCTCGTCGGCGGCACGGGCGGCATGCTGATCGCTCTGCTTGTGGCGGGCGCTATGAACCTGTTTGCCTATTGGAATGCCGATAAGATGGTGCTGCGCCACTTCAAAGCGCAGGAAATCCAACCTGGACACCCAGATCCGCGCGTCCGCGCCTACGTTGACGACACGCTGGCACTGGCGCAGCGCGCCGGGCTGCCGCCCCCTAAGATTTACATCATCGATAACCCTCAGCCGAACGCGTTCGCGACTGGGCGAAACCCAGAGAATGCGGCCGTCGCCGCCACCAGCGGTTTGCTCGGCCTGCTCTCGCGCGAAGAAATTCGCGGCGTCATGGCGCACGAACTCGCGCATGTGAAAAATCGCGACACATTGACGATGACCGTGACCGCGACGATCGCTGGCGCCGTGGCGATGCTTGCGAATTTTGCGCTGTTCTTCGGCGATCGCGACCGCAACCCGATCATCGGTTTGCTGATCATGTTCCTCGCGCCGATCGCGGCTTCACTTGTGCAAATGGCGATCAGCCGCGCGCGCGAATACGAAGCCGACCGCATCGGCGCCGAGATCGGCGGCGAGCCGGAAGCGCTGGCGAGCGCGCTGCAGAAGATCGAAGCCTATGCGCGCCAACGCGTGAACGAAGATGCAGAGCGCAACCCGGCGATGGCGCACCTCTTCATCATCAATCCGCTCGCCGGTCGCGGCGCCGACAACCTGTTTTCGACGCACCCGAACACCCAAAACCGCATCGCGCAGCTGATGGACATGGCGCGCCGTTTCGGCCGGCCAACGACGAGCGCTTCGAGCAGCCCGTGGGCCACACAGCAGACGCGCCAGCGCGGCCCTTGGGGTTAAGCTTCGGCAAGGCGCCGTCGACGCTTGCTTTCGTATTGATTTAATGAGCTATTTCTCCAGGGCGCGGGGTGTGGACCCGCGCTTATGGTTGATGATGCGTTAACCGCCCTCCTGCGAGCCTCGCTAGCCAGATTTCTGCGACTCGCGATGCGCCGTATTCCCATCCTTCCCGCCGCGCTCTGCGCGGCCATCGGCTTGCCCACCGCAGCACCTGCTTGGGCGGACTCGCCTGTCGTCATCGAGGGGCCGGATCATGACACGCGCCGCGCCATTCTCGATCTCCTCCCCGATCGCGACGCGCCTGAAAGCTTGTTCGACGCCGAGCGCATTGCGGAGGAAGCAGCGCAGCGTGCTTTGGCGTGGCTGCGCTCGGAAGGATATTACGGCGCGACAGTGACGCCGGAAGCGAGCGAAGATCCGCCCTCGGCGCGCTTGATCATCGAATTGGGGACGCGCTTCACCTTCGAGGCGCCCCGCGTCACCTACGAAGCCGGACAGCCCAACGCCGAGGCTTCGCGCGCGGCGGATGAAGCCATCGCAACCGTGCGCGTGCGCGATCCCGCGCGCGCGTCAACCGTGCTTGAAGCCGAAAGCGGCGCGCTCGCAGCGCTTCAGCAGAACGGCTACGCGGACGCGGCAGCATTGGATCGGCGCGTTGTCGTGGACCATGCCAGCGCACAGGTCGCGGCGGAGTTTCGGTTCCGCACGGGCGAACTGGCCCGCTTGGGCGGCGTGCGCGCCGAACCGGATGGCGTGTTGCGTCCGAGCTTCATTGACGACCTGCAAAACTGGGAAACCGGTGAAGCCTACTCACCACAGGCGCTGGCCCGCCTGCGGCGTGATCTCACCTCCACGGGCGCGTTGTCGTTGGCCTCGACGCGCCTCGCGCCGCCGGACGAGAACGGCCTGCGCGACGTCATCGTCACCGTCGAACCCGCGCGCCGCAACGCCTACGAACTGGGCGTCAGCTACTCGACCACGGAAGGCGCGGGCGTGCAGGCGGAATGGACGCGGCGCAATCTCACTGGACGTGCCGATTCACTGACCGTCGGCGCAACCCTGGCGGAGATGCAGCAAGGACTCACCGCCTCGCTGACGCGGCCTCACGCGGCAGGCCTCGGCCATGCTGTTACGTTCGGCGCTTCGGCGGATCGCGAACAGCTCGAAGCCTACTCGCGCCAAGGCGTCGCCATATTCGGCTCCGTGGACGCCTCCACGCGCCTGCGTACTGCAACAAGCTACGGCCTCCGGCTTTCGGCGGACGAGTACGACGACCTCGTCGGCACGGTGCGCGACGCGATCGTCCTCTCCGGCTTCGGCAATTGGCGCCACGACACGACGGAATTCACGCTCGATCCGATCGATGGCTCCATCACGGAGCTTCGCCTCGAACCCTCCGTCTCCACGGGCGACGAAACCCTCGGCTTCGTGCGCGCAACAGCGGAGGGTCGCGTCTATGAGACGATCGGCGCGAATGATCGCCTGACGCTTGCTGCGCGCGCGCGTGTTGGATGGCTTGAAGCCGTCACCGGCGATCCAAATGACGTGCCGCCAGATCGCCGCTTCTATGCCGGCGGCGGCGGCTCCGTGCGCGGATACGAATACAATTCCATCTATCCGCAAGAGCGCGATCTGCTCGGCCTCACGCCCGGAGGCCAAGGCTTGCTTGAGGGCTCTGTTGAGGCGCGTTGGCGCTTTGACGAACGCTGGGGCGCGGCGGCATTTGTCGATGCAGGCACGGCGTTTGATGATTGGAGCGAGGCCGCAGATTTGAGCTGGGGCGTCGGCTTCGGCGCACGCTACAATCTCGGCTTTGCGCCGTTGCGCATCGATATCGCCTTCCCGCTCGACGAGGACGAGCGCAACGACGACTTCGCGCTCTACATCAGCTTGGGCCAGGCGTTTTGAGCGAGGAAGCGCCTCTCAAGCCACGCCGGCGCAAACGCTGGTGGGCCTTCGCGGGCGGTGGCGCACTTGTCGGCGCGAGCGCCGTGATCGCGCTCGGCCCCGCCGCGCACCTTGTTGTGGACTCGCTCGGCGACGGCGCGCGTGTTTGGCGGCTCGGGCGCATCAAGATCGATGATGTGAGCGGCGGCTGGATCGGCAATCTGCGCGCCGGCACGATCACGATCGAAGACGAAGAAGGCATCTGGCTCGAAGCGCACGATGTCGCGCTCGACTGGTCGCCGCAGGATATCCTATTCGGCACGGTGCGCCTCCATGCCGCCAGCGCGAATGCAATCGCGATTACGCGTCAGCCAACGCTTCTGGAACATCGGCCCTCGTCCGGCGCAACCTTCGACGTCATCATCTCGGAGCTGCATGTCGAGCGGCTCACGCTGGCCGAGGCCGTTGTCGGCAACGCGTCGGAATTCAGCGCCGACCTCGCGCTTGATCTGCGCGACGACGAGTTGCGCGCGCTCGATCTGACACTGCGTCGACTCGATTCAGACGATGATCGCATCACGGCCCTCTATCACAACGATCAGAACTACGCGCTCAGTCTCGATCTCTACAGCGCACCGGGCGGCGTCATCGCACGGGCAATCGGCCTCAGCGAGGAAGGCATTCGCGCGACCGCGACCGGCGATGGCGATCTCCGCACCGGCAACGCACACTTCGAGGCCGTCGCCGGCCAGCGGCAATTGCTGATCGGCAACACGCGCTGGACCCCGGAGGCATGGTCGGCGCAAGGTCAAGCTCAATTGGATTCGATCCCAGCGCTGCAAACTTTGGCGCAGCGCATCGGCCCGAGCATCACCTTCAATCTCAACGGCGCGCCCACCGAGCGCACATTCGAAGCGCGCGCCGAGACGCCCTTTTTCGCGCTCAACCTTTCGGGCTTACTCGATGAACACGGCGAGTTGGATGGCGCCGCACAACTCGTCGCGACGACGAACAACCTTTCGGCGATCGCGCGCGAGTCACCCTTTCCGCTTGGGGCGGCGCGGCTCGAAGGCGAGCTGCGGCGCGCGCGCGGTACGACGGCGATCCGCGGCACGCTGGACGCCCAAGAGATCGACGCACTGGGGCAGAGGACGCAACTTCGCGGGCCCCTCGAGGCGGCGCTCACCGCAGATCGTTTCACGCTCAGCGGCGATCTGCGCGCCCCGGCGCGGACGGCGCCGCTCTTCGTCAATGCGCGGCTGCGCACAGCGATGGAGTACGACAGGCGCCGGGAACGCTTCACGCTCAACCGCACCGATCTCACGAGCGATGCGATCGCGCTCGACGCACAAGGTTGGGTCAATTCCGGCGATGGCGAGTTCGCCGGTGATTGGCGCATCCGGCGCTTGGAAGCGGTCGCCGCCGATCTACGCGGCGAAGCGAGCGGCCGTTGGCGCGCTTTTCGGGATGGCGAAGAGCAGGAGCGCGCGTGGGCGATCTCCGTCGATGGCCAAGGCGCGCGCATCGCCGGTTCACCGGATGTCGTCCCACAATTGCTGGGCGCATCCCCGCGTCTCGATGCGCGCATGCGCTACGAAAACGGCGGCATCACGGTTTCGCACGCGCGCGTTGATGGCGCGCAATTGCGCGCTGGCGCGACCGGCCGCATCGTCGGCGGCGAAGCCAATCTCGCGCTCGAAGCCAGCGCGCGCGGTCCGCTTGACCTCGGCGGCGCTGAGATCGGCGGCGCCATCGACGCGACAGGACGGCTGACCGGCCGCATCGCCCGCCCGACGCTGACGATGCAGGGCTCGCTATCGAGCTTCGCGGCGGGCGGCGTGCTTGTTGAACAGCCGGTGGTGAACTTCACGCTGGCGCCGGCTGGCAACGCCTACACAGGCCGCGCGGAAGTGACCGGAACCGCCTCCGGCCAAGCCATGACCGCAAGCGCCGATGTCTCCATCGGCGGCGGCGCGGTGAGCTTGAGCGCGCTGGATGCGAAATGGGGCGGCTTGCTGGCGCAAGGGAGCGCGCAGTTTTTGAACCGCGGCGTCAATGCGGAGCTTGATGTCAACGGCGCCGTCGACGGGCTTCTGCCAGGCGTCACCGGCCGCCTGGCCGGCGATCTGACTTTGACGCCCGAGACGATCCTCCTCGATGCACAAGTGGCCGACGCGCGCGCTGGCGAGCTGCGGGTTCGCGCCGCG
>CALBST010000228.1 GCA_937967425.1 uncultured Caulobacteraceae bacterium | reverse complement strand
TCGGGGTCTTCCTCGAAGCCCGGATGATTGGTCGGGTCGACCACATAAGTCTTTGCGTTCTCGACCGGCTCGAGCGGGGAGTGCGCGCGCGTTTCCACCGCGGCCGCCTTGCCCGTGCTCAGTCCCGCAACAACCGCCGCCAGCGCGATCCCCACCGGCCGCAACGTTTGTTCTTCTTTCTTGGGGTGCGATTTCAGCATCACGCCCTCCTAACTCGCCCTCCAAACCCGCCGTCCCACTATTGGAACAAACCGAGTACAGCACCGAGTCCGGGTCAGCAAGATGGCTGAAACGATTATCCCCGCCTTAGTGTCGCCGCGCTTGCGGCGAAGCGGCCATAGCGCTTAACAAGCGCGCATGGCTCAGCGACCGACTGGCGTGAAGAAAAACGATCAAAACGCCCGGGCCAGTCGTTTTCGTCAGAAACACCTTCTGGCCATAGCCGACCTGGATCGTTTCGAGGCCGAAAATCTGCTGGATCGGGCCGAGAAGTTCGCGCCGCTTTTGGATGAGAAGATCAAGAAGCTCGACACGCTGCGTGGCCGGACGCTGATCAATCTTTTCTTCGAGAATTCCACAAGAACGCAAAGTTCGTTCGAACTCGCCGGCAAGCGCATGGGCGCTGACGTTGTGAACATGAGCGTGAAGAGCTCGTCGGTCGCGAAGGGCGAAACGCTGATTGACACCGCCGCGACGCTGAACGCGATGCGGCCAGATCTCCTCGTCGTGCGCCACGGGTCTTCCGGCGCGGCCGAGTTGCTTTCCCAGAAAGTCGATTGCGCCGTCATCAACGCCGGCGACGGCAAACACGAACATCCCACCCAAGCTTTGCTCGACGCTTTCACCATCCGCTCGCGGCTTGGCGGCGTCGAAGGGCTCACCGTCGCAATTTGCGGCGACGTGCTGCACAGCCGCGTCGCCCGCTCCAACGTCGCGCTGCTCACGCTGCTCGGCGCGCAAGTGCGATTAATCGGCCCGCCGACGCTGATGCCCGCCGGGGCCGAGAAGTGGGGCGCGAAAGTTTTCCACGATATGCGCGCCGGCCTGAAGGACGCGGACGTCGTCATGATGCTGCGCGTGCAGCGCGAGCGCATGACCGGCGGTTTCTTCCCGAGCGCGCGCGAGTTCTTCTGGTTCTATGGCCTCGACGAGGACAAGCTCCGCCACGCCAAGCGCGGCGCGCTCGTCATGCACCCCGGCCCGATGAATCGCGGGGTCGAGATAGATAGCGCGATCGCCGACAATCCAAACGTCTCGCTCATCGAAACCCAGGTCCGCATGGGCGTAGCCGTTCGCATGGCCGTGCTCGAAGCCTTGGCCGAAAGCGGCTCGAACGAGGAGCGCCAGTAATGTGGCTCTTCCTGCTCTGGTGGTGCGTCGACGATCACCTCGCAACAGCGCTCGATGCGCCCGGTCTCGGCGACCTGCCGATCTGGGTGCCGTTCATAATCGCCATCGCATTCTCCACGACGCTCAACGTCGCCATGAAGAGACGTTGAACGCATGACCAAGCCGACACTGATCCAAAACGCCAAGCTGATCGACCCTGCAAAGAACAAGGTCGAAGACGGCGCAATTCTGTTTACGGATAAAATCCTCGATGTCGGCACTGTGACGAGCGCGCCGGACGGCGCAGAGATCATCGACGCCGATGGCGCGCACGTTGCGCCGGGCCTGATCGACATGCGCGTCGTCATCGGCGAGCCCGGCGCCGAGCACAAAGAGACGTTCAAATCCGCCGGCCGCGCGGCGGCGGCGGGCGGCGTCACCACTATGGTGATGATGCCGAACACGACACCGGTGCTCGACGATCAGAGTCTAATCGATTTCGTACTCCGCCGCGGCGTCGATCGCTCGGGCGGGGTCCGCATCTTGCCGGCGGCGGCGCTGACCCAGCACCTCGACGGCGAGTTGATGACCGAGATCGGCCTGATGGCCGAAGCCGGCGCCGTGCTGTTCACGAATGGCGACAAGCCCATCGTCTCCAGCCGCACGCTACGCCGCGCGCTGTCCTACGCCAGCGCGTTTGGCGCCCTGATCGCGCATCGCCCTGAGGATCCCTACCTGGCCGAAGGCGGCGTCATGCATGAAGGCGAACTCGCCGCGCGCTTGGGCCTGCCCGGCATTCCGGCGGCCGCCGAAGTGATCATGGCGGAGCGCGACCTCGCGCTCGCCGAACTGACCGGCGGCAAGCTGCTGCTCGACATGATCTCGTCCGCACAGACGTTGCCCGCCTTAAAGCGAGCGAAGGACAAGGGCGTGAAAGCGTTTGCGAGCGTGAACGTCCATCACCTCGTGCTCAACGAAAACGACGTCGACGGCTATCGCACCTTCGCCAAACTCTCGCCGCCGCTGCGCGCGGAAGAGGATCGCGTGGCGCTCGCGCAGGCGGTGAGCGATGGCCTCATCGATGTCATCGTCTCCGGCCACGATCCGCGACCTGCCGAAGATAAGCGCCTCCCCTTCGAAGAAGCAGCGTTCGGCGCGGTCGGGCTCGAAACACTGCTTCCGGGCGCGCTGACGCTGCATCACAAGGGCGATGTCGCCCTCAACACGCTTTTCCGCGCCATGACCCAGCGCCCGGCCGAATTGCTGAAGCTGCCGCAGGGCCGTCTCGCCAAGGATGCGCCGGCCGACATTATCCTTATCGATCTCGGCGCGCCGTTCAGGTTGGACAGCGACAAGCTGCGCTCAAAGTCGAACAACTCGCCGTTTGATGAAAAACTCATGCAAGGCGCCGTGAAACGGACATTCATTGGCGGCAGAACTGTCTTCGGCGGCTAACTCGGAGGGACGCCCCATGCGCACATTCCTGATCGGCGCGGCGCTACTCGCGCTCACCGCTTGCAGCACGACCGGCTTGTCAGGCCCGGCGCCCGAACCGATCGGCCCCGGCGATCCGGGCCCCGGCGATTCACCGCCGCCGATCCCGCTCGACGGCCCGATCATGTATTCCTGCAGCAACGGCCAGCAGATCGTCGTCGATGTCGAAGGCGCGAGCGCGCGCGTTCAAATCGTCGGCGGCACCTCGATGGTGCTGCCGCGCGCCTCGGACGGCTACTACACCAACGGCCGCTACGGCTTCCGTGGCGGCGGCGCGAGCGGGCAATGGGAAGTCGGCCGCGCCGCGCCGGCGGACTGCACCGGCAGCTAGCCGCCACGCATAT
>CALBST010000227.1 GCA_937967425.1 uncultured Caulobacteraceae bacterium | reverse complement strand
CCGGGCGATGCGCCAATGATGCCAACCGGCTTGCCATTCAGCACCGCATCGCGGGCAGGGCGCGAGGCCCAATCGACCGCGTTCTTCATAACGCCCGGCACGCCATGATTGTATTCCGGCGTCACGAACAGCACCGCATCCGCCGCGCGGATGGCCTCCTTGAACGCCGCCACGCCCGGCGGATCGCCCGCGGCCTCCACATCGCCATTGTAAAGCGGCACCTCGTTCAGATCGAAGGTCTCGATCGTCATGCCGGAGGGGGCAAGCTTCACCGCCGCCCGCAACAAAGCGCGGTTCAACGACCCAAGCCGCAAACTTCCGGCGACGCCAAGCACACGCACATCGGTCATTTGCGCAATATGGAGCGATGGCCTCTAGCTGACCAGTCTCACTCGTGCTTCGGCTTCATGATCCCGGAGAACGTCACGATGGCCAGCGCGGTCAGGATCGCGCCCAGCATCGCGTAGAGCGCATGCGCCCAGCGCCACATCGCGACACCCTCGAACCAGCGCCAATCGCTGGTCTCCGATACCGCAACGCCGGGCGACAAGTCCGCCCGCGCCGTCCGCCCAGGCCCGCAACGCGTCTCCTGGCCAAGATCGATCACCGGCAGCGCGACATCGAGCGCATAAAGCGTCGGCTCCACCGCGCCGTTGCACGCGCGCCCCTGAGGCGTCACCAGCGCGCCTTGCGCGTTCATCGTCAGCACGCCGAACACGCCCAGCGCCAGGAACACCACCAGCGCCCGCACCACGCGAATAGGCGCCAAGCCATAGCCCGCGATCGCGCCGAACAGTGAAGAGAGCGCCCAGGAGAATGGCCCCGCCGAACCGGAAAGCGTGCGCAGATCGTGCTGCGCCAACTGCACGCGTCGCGCATCCTCGCGCCGTCCCATCCGCGCATATGTCGAAGCGGCGTGCGTAAATGGCTGCGGCGAAAACTTCTCACCATCGCGCCGCGAGCGCTTCAACCACGCCAACCGCGACCGCCACTTCTCGCCCTCGCTATCGATGCGCCCGTAAGCAAAGCCATCGAGGCAAAGCCGCGCGCTCTCCGCGCCCCAGCCGGTCTTCACGTCATCATCCAGCGCCGCACAGCTCGCGCCCGAAGCATCGATGAACGCATCCTGCTGCGTCGTTAGCGCCTTCGCCTGCACCGGCCCGGCAATCTGCGCATCCGCAAACGAAAACACCGCACCCTTGGCGCCGTCCGGGCCGGGCCCACGGAGTTCAAGCTGTGACCAGGCCAGCGAACCTTCAATCCGCGCCCGATCAAACTTCGCGCCGCCTTCGATCACCGTTTTCTGGCCGTGGGGGGCGAAGCCATCGTCGCGCAGCTTCAAGGTGAGATTGCCGCCAACGCGGACGTTTGGGGCTCGAACGGCCCAAGCGCCGCGATTGATGAAGCGGCCGGCGCCGAGGGCCAGGTAGCCGTTGATGCGCGCATCGGCGAGGAAGAGTTCGCCCTTCACGTTGACGCCGTTCATGATCAGCGCACCGCCGATCTGCGTGCTGGTGGCGACAATCGCACGACCGTAGACATCGCCGCTCATCGTCGTCCGATGCACGAACTCGGATCCGTCGAGGCGCACGTTGCGCGCGATCCTTGCGTTCTCCATCGAGAATGCGCCGTGAACCTTGATGTCGTCAGCGACAAGAGAGCCGCCGACTTCAGCGTTCGCAATCACGAGGGCGTCGCCCGTTTCATTGCGGAATGAAGAGCCTTCGCTGACATCCAGATCGCCGGAGATGTGCGCGCCGAAGAAGCGTGTCTCGCCTTCGATCTTCATGCCGCGAAGGATAACTCTGCTGAAGCGCGCGCCGTCTGTGTTCAGCGCGACCGATTGCGCATCCTCACTGCGGTTGAGCAGCGTTGCATTGGTTGCGGAGAGCATCCCGTCGACCGAGGCTTCAACCAAACGCAGGCATCCAAACGCGTCAAAATCTTCGCCGAGCACGACGCTCCCGGCCACCTGGGCGCC